>DYGP01000082.1 GCA_020724685.1 Candidatus Paceibacter sp. | reverse complement strand
CAAAATCCCAAGTGCAGAGTATATTCTGAACTTGATCGATACTCCCGGTCACAGCGATTTTTCATATGAGGTTTCCCGCGCGCTCGAAGCGGTCGAAGGGGCAATCCTCCTCGTCGACGCAACTCAGGGCATCCAGGCGCAGACGCTCGCGAATTTCTACGCCGCGAAAAAAGCGGGACTTTCGATCATCGGAGCGTTGAACAAGGTTGACCTCGTCGCTCACGCGGACCCCCATGCGCTTGCGGGCATGCGCCGGGAACTCGCCGATCTTATCGAGTGCGACGAATCGGAGATTCTCGATATTTCCGGAAAAACGGGAAAAAACGTCTCCCTTCTCCTTGACGAGATTATCCGCCGCGTTCCGCCTCCGCGGGACGAAGATCCCGGAGCGCTCCGCGGAAGGGGGCTTGTGTTCGACTCGTTTTACGATAGTCACAAGGGAGTGGTCGCATCGGTCCGCGTGTTCGGCGGGACGTTTGACGAGACGGACACGGTGAGAATGATCGGAACCGAAACCCGTTCCAAAATAAAAGAACTCGGCGTTTTTATTCCCGAAATGAAGACGAGACGGTCGATCGGAGACGGAGAAATCGGATACATTGCGACGGGCATTAAGGACATCGAGAAGATAAAAATAGGAGACACGGTTGTCGCGTATGACGAAACGAGGATCCCGAAAGATTCGCTCGTTCGGCACGCCCTCCCCGGATATAAAGAGCCGAAACCGGTCATTTTCGTTTCGTTTTATCCCGAAGATTCGGGAGAATATGACACGCTCAGGCAAAATCTTCAAAAGCTCAAATTGAACGATTCAGCGCTGTCGATAGAACCCGATCAGAACGAGGTTCTTGGACGGGGGTTCAAAGTGGGATGTCTCGGACGGCTTCATTTTGAGATCACGACGGAGCGTCTCAAAAGGGAATTCGAAACCGGCGTTATCAATACCTTTCCGTCGGTCCGTTACATGGTCAAAATGAGAAACGACGAAACGGCGTGGATCGTGAAACCGGAAGATCTTCCGAGGGACTTTCTCGAGATCTGGGAGCCGACCATCGCCCTCGACATTATGTTTCCCCGCGCGTATCTCTCGAGCGTGCTTTCGATACAGAAAAAATTCAGGATATCGGACATACGGACCGAAACGGTGGGGGATCGCATAAGGCTTTCGGCCGTCATGCCGCTTGTGGAACTCGTGAGCGATTTTGACGACCATCTGAAATCGGTGAGCGAAGGGTACGCTTCATTCAGCTACGAAATCCGCGAATACGTTCGCGCCGACATTGCGCGCGTCGACCTCCTTGTTTCCGGAAAAATCATTCCCGGACTTTCACGTTTTCTTCCAAAAGAATCGTTCGAGCGCGAAGCGCGAAGGATGGTCGAAAAACTGAAAGATCTTCTTCCGAAACAGCAGTTCGCCCAGCCCGTTCAGGTCAGTGCGCACGGGAGGATCGTCGCGAGAGCGGATATTCCCGCAATCAGGAAGGAGCTCAGCATGTTCGGGAAAAACGGCGGCGATAGGACGCGAAAGATGAAGTTGTGGAAAAAACAGAAAAAAGGGAAAGAAAGACTCAAGGAGCGTTCCGAGGCCTCGATTTCTCCCAATGTTTTCAAGGAACTTCTCAGGAAAGAGTAGGTCCGGATTGGCTTATCCGCCCCGTTGAACGGGGGGTTCGGGAAAAGTCTTTTTCGGGGGACCGGCTTGCGCGGCGGGAAAGTTCGGGGTTGACACTCCCGAGAAAATACACGAAAATGAAACGTACTGTTTTATAAATTAAAATAGGTCGAAAAAAATATTTCACATAAAAAGAAAGTATGGCAGAGAAAGAAAAATTTCAGCGTTCAAAGCCGCACGTGAACGTTGGAACGATCGGGCACGTTGACCACGGAAAGACGACGCTTACCGCGGCGATTACGCACGTGCTTTTCAAGAAAGGGCTTGCGAAAAAGGCGGAAGCG
>DYGP01000081.1 GCA_020724685.1 Candidatus Paceibacter sp. | reverse complement strand
AAAAATCACGGAAAATCCATTAAAAATGAGAATGCTTGGATTGTCGTTCACTATTCCATCAAAAAGCGTCTCACCTCCTCATTGGAATTGAGCGTTAAACGGTCCCCGTCTCGCTCTTTCTCAACGTCAACCGCAAAATATGAAACGCTTGTTGTGTTATAATATCCGTATGAACAAAAACACCTCCATCATCCTCATCGCAGTCGCCCTTATCATCGGCCTCGCCGGGGGATATTTCGCCGGCGTCGCAACCGAAAAGAAAACGACCGAAAAGTTCAGGCAGGTCGCGGAACTTGTCTTCCCCGCCCCCGCCGAAGAGATGTTCAGCATCACGGGAACGCTGAAAAGCGCGGAGGGGAACACACTCACCGTCGAGGTCAGGGATCCTGACGACTACCTCCCCCGCACGGACGGAACCGCACCGAAAACGGAGATCCGAACCGTCACCGTGACGGAAGCGACGAAGATTCTTTCCATCGACATCACGAAAATCGATGAGAACGGCGATCCGGCGATTACCGAAATCCAAGCGAGCGATCTCGCTCCGGGAACGGCGCTCACCGTGAGAAGCGACGCAAACATCCGTGACGCGATGGCTTTCTCCGCGACTCAGATAGAAACGGTGGTATATTAAGTACAAATGCTCACGAATAAGAGCATAAATAACACGAATAAGATTATTTACCCCCCAGTTGAGTTATCTCATCATGGGGGTTTTGTTTGATATTCACAACGAGCTTGGATCGTCGCTTCTCGAAAAACATTATCAAAAAGCGATAGAGACCCGACTTACTGCACTCAAGATCCCTTTTGAACGGGAAAAGAAAATAGCATTGTTTTTTGACGAACAAAAACTAGGAGATCTCTTTATTGATTTTGTGATAGATAAAAAAATCATCCTTGAGACAAAGTGTATCCCAAAACTCTCGATAAACGATATAAAACAAACGTTGAGATATCTTGAGACGACAAAAATAAAATTGGGTATTCTTGCTAATTTTAGAGGTAATAAATTGGAATTCAGGCGAATACTCCGATAATTAGTGACATTCGCGGGATATTCGTGTATATTTGTACCGTATGAACTTAATTCCAACAGTTATTGAAAAATCAAATTACGGTGAGCGCATTTACGACATATATTCCCGTCTCCTCAAAGAACGGATTGTTTTCCTCGGCGGTCCGATCGTCGACGAGGTGGCGAACAGCGTCATCGCACAACTTCTTTTTCTCGATCACGAAGACCCGAAAAAGGACATCAAGCTCTATATTAATTCCCCGGGAGGCTCCGTCACCGCGGGACTTGCGATCTACGACACGATGCAGCACGTGAAATCTCCCGTTTCCACCATCTGCGTGGGCGTCGCCGCGTCGATGGGAGCGGTGCTCCTCTCCGCGGGGGCGAAGGGAAAGCGATTCGCGCTTCCGAACTCGGAGATACTCCTCCATCAGGTGATGGGGGGCGCGGAAGGACAGGCAACCGAAATTGAGATCACCGCGCGGCACATCCTGAAGATACGCGAACGGCTGAATCAAATCCTCGTGAAACACACGGGACAGAAACTCGCAAAGATTGAGAAGGACACCGACAGGGATTTCTGGCTCACCGCGCAGGAATCGAAGGAATACGGCATCATCGACGACATCCTCAAAATGAAGAAATAAAAAACGCTTTCCCCCCAGTTAGTCCATGGACTGGTTGGGGGTTTTTTTCGCCAGTTCGCTGATGTAGGATAAGATCATTATGGGAAAACCAAACGAAATCTCGACGATTCTCAGTCGGGGCGTCGAGGAAATCATCGTCCGCGAGCATCTCGAAGACGCCCTCCGGCAGGGGAAAAAATTGCGCGTGAAGTTCGGCATCGACCCGACGGCGCCGAACATCCACCTCGGACACTCCGTTCCGCTCCGCAAGCTCAGGCAGTTCCAGGACGCGGGGCACACGATCGTGCTTATCATCGGTGATTTCACCGCCCGCATCGGCGATCCTTCGGGGCGGAACGAAGCGAGAAAACCGCTCTCGGAGCGGGAGATAAAGGAAAACATGCGCGGATACCTGAAAGAAGCGGGGCTC
>DYGP01000080.1 GCA_020724685.1 Candidatus Paceibacter sp. | reverse complement strand
ATGATTCCCGTGGATCTCAAGGGCCATAAGACCCAGGATGATTTTGAAATGAACGAAGATTTCAAAATCATCATTCTCGGAAACGATCACGTGCCCGCGAATCCCGGAGATCCTGGTGCCGATCCGAAACCCAGGCAGAAAGACAGGGGAGATTCTTTCCTTGTCGGAGAACTCGGAGATTAAAATACAAAAAAACCCCGTTCGTCGGGGTTTTTGTCTTTTCTACTTTGTCTTGGAAAGCGTGCGAATGCACTTCGTGCAGAGGAGTCTTTTTTTCCCGTCATAAAGATTCGAGAACTGAAGATTCGCTTTCTTTTTTCCCGCGGTCGTCTGGTTGTAGTGTCCGCGGAGAAGTTTCCGAGTCCCTCCCTTCTTATAGCTTTTTTCACACCGTTCGCATGCGCGCATAATCCTTTTTTGTTTCGTAGGTTATTCTATATGCCTTTTCGAGGAAACGCAACCCTTCAGCCCAACACCACCTCCTTGTATGTTTTCGTCGAAAAATTGAATTCGAAGAAACGCGTTACGTCTCCTGTTCCCGCTTGGAGCACGATGCTTGTTCTTCCGGGAAATCCCACAAACAAAACCGCCCCCGACGATGAACTTTTCTGCGGAATGGAATCGAATTTCCCCCTCGTTTCGGCGGGTTTCTGCCATACGTTCTCATTTTCGTCCATACTGACCAGTTGGAAGATGTTTCCGGGGTCAACGGAAACATGTCCTGTCGCTTCGTCAGTGAAAACCTTGAAATTCAGCGCGATCGATTCGTCTCCGTATCTCACGACATTTTCGATAATGACGGTGATTTTGGTTCGGGGGAGGGACGGTCCGACCGAATCCGTCTCGAAAATAATCGCGGTCGGTATCTGAACGCTTTCGTTTTCCGCGGGAGCCGTTGAGGTTGAATTTTCCTCTGTCTCTCTCGTGTCAGGCTCGATCGTTGTTGCGGGAGAAGATGATGCGTTTCCGTAATTTGTTTCCGGGGTTTGTTTCTCATTCCGATCCCGAAGCGCCGCCGCGAGCTCGAGTTTGTTGATGTCGCTTCTCAGGGACCCCATCGAACTGAACAGGAGGAAAAATCCCGCGAGGACAAAGAGGGTGATGACCGTTATCGCTATGTATAAACCTTTCACTTCTTTCATTATCGTATCCGCATTATATCATTTTTTGTGCCTTCGGGGCGGTGATGGTATCATTACGCACATGGATACGTCTTTTCTCTTCCCCGTATTTCAGGTTCTCGTGCTTGTTTTTTCGGTGGTGGTGCACGAGGTTTCCCACGGATTTGCCGCGGAAGAACTGGGAGACGACACCGCGCGCCGGGCGGGCCGGCTCACCCTGAACCCGATAAAACACCTCGATCCGTTCGGATCGGTTATTCTGCCGTTCCTTCTTTCCCTCGTTCCGGGAGGAGTCGTTTTCGGATGGGCAAAACCCGTCCCGTTCGATCCCCGCCGTCTCAAGGATCCGCGAAAGGGGAGCATGCTCATCGCGCTCGCGGGACCGTTGAGCAATCTTGCGCTCGCGGGAATATTCGCGATTGCCGTCCGGCTCATTGTGTATTTTCAGGTTGTCGAGCTTGTTCCGGCGATTGCTTTTCTGAAGATTATCATCGTCATCAATATCGTGCTCGCGGTTTTCAATCTCGTGCCCATTCCTCCCCTCGACGGCTCGAAGATACTTTTCTTTTTCCTTCCGCGGAAGACGGAGGGGCTTCAGATGCTTTTTGAGCGCTACGGGTTCATTATTCTCCTTGCATTCATATTTTTCGGGTTCGAAATCATCCATCCCGTAATGGAGGCGATATACCGCTTCCTTGTGGGCGTGTAGCGGGGAATATGCTTGACAAAGCCGCAAGAATTGAACTATTCTTGAATGTACTGCGTAGCGCAGTGTTGTTTTTATGCCCCGGCGAAGGGGCGCGAAAAAACCATTTTTAATGCCGACCGTATATCAACTCATCAAGAAGGGAAGAAAAAGCGCCAAGAAAAAGGATAAGACGCCGGCGCTCGGTTTCTATTTCAATTCGATTTTGAACAGGAAGGTGGATTCGGGATCCCCCTTCAAGCGGGGAGTGTGTCTCAAGGTTTTCACAACGACTCCGAAAAAGCCGAACTCGGCGCTCCGC
>DYGP01000079.1 GCA_020724685.1 Candidatus Paceibacter sp. | reverse complement strand
CCACAAGTACCCCTGGGGGGGTATAGTGGATAAAGGCATATAAAAATCCGGACCTTTGTGTGTCCGGATTGTATGAATCAGATGCCTGAAAGTGTCATGGATATCCCGACACTCTGCCCTATTCCGAGACGCCGCCCGGAAGACGTGTTGAATAATTTCTTTTCTTCAAGTATCGGTTCGACGCAGAAGTATTCTTCCGGGTTGTCGCTCCAGAAGACCACGATCAAACTCCTTGAAAAACTCCCTCCGAGACTCATGGCGGTTCTCACGTTCTTTCCCTTCACGAATCTCCCGAAATTCTCAATGAGGAGTGCGGGGCTCCCGATTGATACGGACTCGGCGTTTTTCGAGAATCCGACGTGCTTGCCGAATCCGGCAGTCACGAGAACATCCGTTTCGTTTCCCAGAAAATACGGATGAAATCCGGGATCGATCGGCGCAAGATCAAATAGTCCGTCATCAAGCCTTGTGATTGTGAGCGAATGTTTCAGGAACCCGTATTTCACCGAAACCCCGACATCATATCGCATCGCCCAGGGATATCTTTGGCTCCCGGGATGCTCAAAGGTCATTTTAACCTCGGAAGCGTCATTGTACGAAACTTTGACCGCTTCGAGATCGCGAAGATGTCCATGCTTCTTGTCCCCGAATTCGGTTTTTCCGAACCATGGGGCGCAGATCGGAATGCCGCCGCGCTCTTTGCCGTCATCGGTTTTTCTCCAGGGATAAAGAACGTCTTCCCCGGCAAGTTTAAAACTCAGAACGGTTCCGCCTACGTCGGAAACGACCGCTTCAGCTCTGCCGTCATAAATCTTATGTTCGGCCATGGGGCCTCCTTTTAAAATGAATGAATTTTTGTGCTGTTTTTATTATAACATATAAAAACTGGTTAGTCAAAATGTTTGTTTGGAGGCCCGCTGAAAGACGGTATGATGAGATAGCGATGAAAGAAATTATTCTTATTGAAAAACCCGCAGGAATGACGCCGCTTGAGGCGATTCGGCGATATAAGAAACGACATCCGGAAACGAGCGATGTCCCGATGACGTACGCGGGGCGGCTCGATCCCATGGCGGAAGGGCTCCTTCTCGTACTTTCCGGCAACGCGATCGGGAAAAAGAAAAAATATATGGATCTCGACAAAGAGTATGTCGCGGAGTTTGTGTTCGGCATATCGAGCGACACCTGCGACGCGCTCGGCATCGTGCGGGAATCGCAAAACCCGCTTCCCGAAAAATCGAGCGTTCTCAATGCGCTGAGAGCTCTCGAAGGGACGCGCCGCATTCCCCTCCCTCCGTATTCTTCCTATCGGGTGGACGGGAAACCGCTTTTTTTCTGGGCGCGGGAGAGAAAATTGAACCTGATCGCAATTCCAAAAAAAGAGATGACGGTCTATGGGATTTCGTCAATACGAATCGGGAGTGTTTCAGGGAGTGTTCTGAAAAATCGCGCGCGAAAAAGAATTGCGCGCATTTCGGGCGATTTCAGGCAGGGTGCCGCGTTGAAAAGCTGGGGGAACCTGAAAAAGAGGAAGTTTGTTTCCGCAAGAGCAACTATCCGGTGTTCGAGCGGAACGTATGTCAGGTCTCTCGCGAATATTATCGGGAAAAAAACAAAAACCGGAGCGATCCTTTTTTCGCTCAAACGCACAAAAATTGGAAAGTTTATGCTATAAAGTCCAAAGCTACAAAGACAACCAAAAGACCTCTTTTTTGAGGTCTTTTGGTTTATAGTCTCGTAAAAAATCAGAGAATATCTCTTTTTTTCTCCTCAAATTCTTTTCGGTCTATTTCTCCGCGCGCATAGCGCTCTTCCAAAATATCAATCGCTGTTTTTTCACGTCCGCGTCCACCGGCTCGAGACTGATCGGATATCCATCGGATAAAAACCACAACTCCGATCACGAGAAGCGACCACCAAAGAATCATAAATATCCATCCAATACCTCCAAACATTGACCATCCGAAATTACCCGTCATCATATCAATTTCAATTTTGTTTTTTGAAGGAGACGACGTTCTTGTCCGTTAGGACAAGCCTCCTTCGTGTTCCAACCCACTTTATTCATCATATCCCACATCCGCTCTGCTGGCGCTGCGGCACCGGAACGCCGCCGCCAACACCGCATCCGTTC
>DYGP01000006.1 GCA_020724685.1 Candidatus Paceibacter sp. | reverse complement strand
GGCACGGGTAGCGGAAGCTGCTCGTGGATCAATTAATTTTGTCGATTACAAATCGCCGAACGCAATCTGCTCGTTTTTCGAAAGGGGCGGATCGCATTCAGCGGTTGGTAATGCCTCCGAAAGGAAGCGTACAAAAAGAGCCGCCGATCTCTTTTCAAAAAAAGCCGGCGTTGATTGGGACAGCTAAAAAATTTCTTTCTTCGCGCGTTCACACCCCGCCGTTCCAACGGCGGGGTGTGGCGTTTTCCGCCAGGATTCTAGACTTTATTTTCCGGGGAGGTATTATATGTATGTACAGAAAAAACCATGAAGAACATATTACTTGTCGAAGACGAACCACTTCTTGGAAACCTTCTCCGGCAGCGACTCGAGCGCGAGGGGTTTACTGTTTTTCATGCGCGGGACGGCGCGCAGGGCCTTGAATATCTCAAAGAGAACAAGCCCGACCTCATATTGCTTGATATCATTTTACCGAAGGTTTCCGGATTTGAGTTTATGGAGCGCGTGCAGTCTGACGCCGAATACTCAAAGCCGCCCATCGTGATCATATCGAATCTCGGTCAGGACACCGATCTTGAGCGCGGGCAAGCGCTCGGGGCGATAGGATATTTCGTGAAGGCGAGGGTCTCCATGGAGGAGCTGGTTGAGAAGGTGAGGGACTTTCTCGTTTCCGAAACATGATGCGTGTGTGATATAATAAAATCGTGAGAAAGGACGCCCTTTAGGCGCTCTGCTTTGGCGAAAGGTCGATTCAAGAAAAAAAAGAAATGAAGACAACAAAGAAAGGGTTTACGCTTATAGAGCTTCTGGTTGTTATCGCGATTCTCGCGGTGCTTGCAACGGCAGTGGTTGTGATATTGAATCCGGCTCAACTCATCAAGCAAGGACGGGATTCGACGAGAATATCGGATCTTGCGGCGCTTCACAGCGCAATCGCGCTTTATCTCTCCGATGTTGCGACGGCGGATTTGGGAACGTGTGCGACGAACGCGAGGTGCACCGCCGCGGGAACGAGTCCGATGGTGAACCCATCATGCACCACAGTGACATCGACCGCAGTGACCGGTTCCGGTTGGGTTGACATCAACTTCGGTCAGATATCAAGCGGATCGCCGCTTTCGAAGCTCCCTCTGGATCCCGTGAACGACACAACGAATTTTTACGCTTATTTCTGCGACGACACAGCGAAGACGTTCGAAATCAACGCGAACATGGAAAGCGCCAAATATTCGACGGGTGGAAGCGGTAATGTTGAGTCGAATGAAAAGGACGGGGGAGATAACGACAATTGGTATGAGATAGGAAACGATCCAGGACTCGATTTGTAGTGGTTTCTCCGAAAGTGTACTTTTATACCCCCCGCGTTTTTTGCGGGGGGTTATTTTCTTGAGCGCCTCCTGGGATGTATAATGCGACATATGACATTCGCCATAATCTCCATAGCAACGCTCCTTTTGGCGTCTGCGGTTCAGACTGCTCTTTTCTCCGGAAAGACTTTTCCTCTTTTCCCGAAACAGAGGGGAAAAACGGGATTGTTTTTGTATATGATCTCCGTAGCGGTTGTGATCGGGCTCCATCTTTCGCTTATTTTTACGCAATATATGGAATGGAAAAACGCGGGACCGCCGACGAGTTTTCTTATTCCCCCGTACCGAAGCATCGGATATCTCTTTTCCTATCATTTCGGGCGGTATTTCATCTATCACCTCGCGTCGTTTCTTGCATCGCTCGGACTTCTCTTTTTCATAAAAGCCGCGAACAGGAAATCAGGGAAGAGGTTTTTCGAGGATGATGAGCCGTACATCGCCTCAATTCCGACGCTTCTTCTCGGATATTACGCATGGAATTATCTTTGGATATTCCATCTTCTCGCAATTCTCGTTCTCGGTCTCTTAATATCGTTTCTTTTCGGGAAAGTCCGCCGCGGGGAGGAGAAGCTCTCTTTTTACTTTTTTTGGATACCGCCTGCAATTGTTGGTATAATAATTGCGGAGTTTCTCTTATAAACGAAGCAATTATTACCCCGTCAGATATATTCCGTATGTGTATATGCTTATTGGGGCGAAAGGTATTTGAAACAAAGACTCAAAAATGACAGTTAATTTACCTAACGGGGTGCCCAATTTTACAGTCGTTCACTTCGTTCACAAATAAAATAGGCATGATTTCCCTCCCTCCGCAACAAGTGAAAGAAATGCTCATTCGCGCCGGCGTCATCGACGAGGCAACTTTTTTGTCCGTGAAAGAAGAGGCCGACCGGAAGCGTCAGAACGTCGTCGATCTGCTCGTATCGCAAAACCTCCTCAATAAAGAATATTTCTTCACTCTTCTCGCGGAGACGCTCGGGTTCGAGCGGGTGAATCTCGGAGTTGAAAAGATAGACGAGGATGTGATGAAGCTTATTCCCGAGGATATTGCCCGCCAGCGCAAGGTTATTGTCTTCAGAAAAGGGGATGACGGTTCGTACGACGTCGCGATGGACAACCCGACGGATCTCGAAACCATCGATTTTCTTTCGCTGAGGCTGAAAAGTAAGGTGCGTCCGTTTCTTGCGACGGACGAAGATTTGAACAGGGGATATCTTCTTTATCACAAGCAGATCACTCAGGATTTCAAGAAAATCATCGACGAACGGGTCCGGGAATCGCTCCGCTCGAAAACGAAAGGGGATCTGAAGGAGGCCGCAGAAGACGTTCCAATTGTGGCAATCGTTGACAATCTCCTTGAATATGCGGTTTCTTCCCGCGCTTCCGACGTTCATTTTGAGGCGCTTGATGACGCCGTTCTCGTGAGGTTTCGCGTTGACGGAATACTCCACGAGATCATCAGGATGCCGAAGGACATCCATCAGGCGATCGTCGCGCGCATGAAGATACTTTCGGGATTGCGGGTGGACGAGCACATGCATCCCCAGGACGGACGTTTCAGACACAGGATAGGCGACGGACTCATCGATATCCGCGTTTCCGTCATCCCGACGTTTTACGGAGAGAAGGTGGAAATGCGTCTTCTGAACGCGGCTCAGAAACCCATATCGCTCAAAGAACTCGGCATGTTTGACGAAACCATTCGGTTTATTCAGGAGGGAATACAGAAAACATACGGAATGGTGCTCGTGTGCGGTCCCACCGGTTCGGGAAAAACCACCACGCTTTATTCCATTCTAAACATGCTGAACAGGCCGGAGGTCAATATCGTCACCGTGGAAGATCCCATCGAATACGATATGCGATACGTAAACCAGACCCAGGTTAACCCCGCGGCGGGAATCACGTTCGCTTCGGGTCTCAAGTCGATTCTCCGTCAGGATCCGAACATTATCATGGTCGGTGAGATCCGGGATGAAGAAACCGCAAACATTGCGGTTCAGTCCGCTCTCACGGGACACCTTGTTCTTTCAAGCATCCACACGAACGACGCTCCCACGACCATACCGAGATTCATCGACATGGGGGTTCCTCCGTTTCTCGTTTCAGCCGTTTTGAACGTTATTTGCGCCCAGCGTCTCGCCCGAAAAGTGCACGTGGACTGCATCGAATCATACGCTCCCGATGAAGGGATGATAAAGGCGCTCGAAAGAGAGTTCTCGTCGGCGGGAGTGAATCCGGACGTCGTAAAGATCCCGAAAGTCCTCTACCGCGGAAAAGGATGTTCCGCATGCAACCACACGGGATTTCTCGGGCGCGTCGGTATATTCGAGGCGATGAACGTCACCGAAGAAGTGCGAAAACTCATTATTGGGTCGGATTTCAACCTCGACAATCTCCGCGATATTGCCCGTAAAGAGGGCATGATCACGATGTTCGAAGACGGGATGCGCAAGGTCGAGCTTGGAATGACGACCATTGAGGAAGTGCTTCGGGTGATACGCGAGTAATTTCCAATTTCCAATTTCCAATTTCCAATTTACAATAGATACATATGCAATTCCGTTATATTGCCTCCCAGCCCGACGGGAAAATCGTGGAAAACGAAATCGAAGCGCGCGACGTGCAGGAAGTTCTCACGGTGATCGCGGGACAGGGGATGAAGCCCGTGAGCGTAAAACCCGTCGGATCGAAAAAAGGCGGACTGAACAGAAACGTCTTCGGGGGGGGGATCACGCTCACCGATCAGGTTTTTATATCGAAGTATCTTGCGCTCATGCTGAAAATCGGAACCGGGCTCCTTCAGGCGATAAACATCCTCATAGACGATTTTTCGAAACCGTCGGTCAGATCGTTCCTCCTTGAGGTAAAATCGAATCTGGAAAAAGGATCCCCTTTTTACGCCGCATTTGCGCGATATCCCCGCACATTCAGCCAGGTATATGTCAATTCGATAAAAGCGGGGGAAACATCGGGAAGTCTCGAGTCTGTTTTTGATAATCTCTCGCAATCCCTTTCAAAGGAAAAAGCGCTCCGGGATCAGATCAAAAGCGCGCTGTTCTATCCCATTATTCTTCTTGTCGCTTCAGTTCTCATCCTTGTCTTTCTTGTCATGTTCGCTCTTCCGAAAATCGCCGACGTTTTCGCGGACAGCGGATTTGAACCGCCGCTTTTTTCAAAGATTGTGTTTGCCGTCGGATTCTTTTTCGGAGATTTCGGAGGTATCATTCTCGCCGCCCTTGCGGTTGCCGGCGTTTTCTTCGTGATACTCTACAAATCGTCTTTCGTGTTCAAAAAATTCGTGCTGAGCATCGTGTTCAATTTGCCGCTCATCCGCGAGGTTGTGAAAAAAGTCTCCATCCAGCGGTTCGCGGCGACGCTTGCCTCGCTTATCAAGGCGGGCATGCCAATCACCGATGCGCTCGAAATAACCGCGGATTCGATTACGCAGGTTGAATTAAAAGAGGCGCTCCAGAGGATTTCCCGCGAGGGGATCGCAAAAGGGCTTACGGTCGGGGAGGCTTTCAAACGGGAGCCGTTTTTCCCGAAGACTGTTGTGAATCTTATTGCCATATCGGAACGCGCGGGACACATTGAGGAAGTGCTTCAAACGCTCGCAGATTTCTACACGAGCGAGATCGACAGTTCGCTCAAGACCCTCGTTTCGTTCCTTGAGCCGCTCATGCTTATGGGAATCGGAATCGTCATTGGGGGAATCGCGCTTGCGATTGTCGTTCCCATATACCAGTTGACTATTCAGTTTTAGAATTCCGAATAATGATTTTCGATTGAATTCTAGAATTCTTAAATTTTAAAATTGGCTCAAAATTCAAAATTCAAAATTCAAAATTCTCGATCTGGTTTTACCCTGATCGAAGTGCTTGTTGTGGTTGCGATAGGGGCCGTTGTTACTGTCGGGGGATTTGTCATGTTTTCCCAGTATCGGCGTGACCAAAACGTGAAACTCGCCGTAAGCGAGATTTCGTCCGCGATGCGGGAAACGCAGAGGCGTTCGATAACCCAGCAGGACGGAAAACATTGGGGGATGCGTCTCTCCGGATCGGACGATTCCTTTCAGACGTGGAGCGGGCTTTCCTATGCCTCGGGGACCGTCGACCAGACATATGCGCTCCGGCGGGGCGTCCGGTTCGGAAATCCTCCGTCGGGGTTCACCGTCGACCTCCCGTTTCAGGCGATCAGCGGCATCCTCGGCGACGACAAGGTTATCAGCATAAACAGCGGTGCGAGATCCCTTGTCGGGGACGTGATCATAAACATTCTCGGAAAAGCGACGACGCGTCTTGAAAAAGGGCTCGTGGGATATTGGCATTTTGATGAGGGAACGTCGACCGTCGCATACGACGCCTCGGGAAACGGGAACGCCGGCACGCTTGCAAATGGTCCGACGTGGCAATCGGGGACGAATTGCAAAGCGGGAGGGTGTCTCAATTTCAACGGAACGAGTAATTATGTTTCCTTCCCCACACTTTCTTTTGAAGGGGAATTCACCGTGTCCGTATGGGTGCGCTTTGACACGCTTTTGACGAATTGGCACGGGATCATATCGGGATCAGGGAGCAGGGTGCTTATGAGACAAAGCTCTCATTTGTACATGGAGCTTGCCGGGAGCACGAATATCGGCGCTTCCAATCTCGGAGAGTTTCAAAACTCAAAATGGTACAATTTCGTCCTTATAAGGGACGCCGAAAACGGCGTGAAACTTTACAGGAACGGGTCATTGGTGCACTCGACTTCTGCGGCAGGGACCGTCAATTTCTCCAGGGTAGGGTCTCAGGGTTCATACTATCTCCACGGAGAAATGGACGAGGTCCGGGTCTATAACCGCGCGCTTTCAGAACAGGAAGTTTTGGATGTGTATAATGACCTCAAATAGTAGCGAGTAGAAAGTAGTCAGTATCAAGTATGTGGAAAAAAAAATATATAATACTAAATACCAAATGCTTACTACTCGCGCTTTTCCAAAAGCGCGATGGACAATCTCTCATCGAGGTCCTCATCGGGCTTACGATCGGTGCGCTTCTCATCGGCGCGGCAGCGATGGGAATCGCATTCATGCTCCGTTCGACCTCCACAAACGACAATCTTCAGATGGCGTCCGGGATGGCACAATCCTCGATCGACAAAGTCCGCGCTTTCTCGGGGGCGGATTGGCAGAACATATACGGACTTACAAAAGGGACGAGCACGTCCTATTATCTCGCCGCGTCAAGCACGAGATTTTTCGTGGTCGAGGGAAAAGAGGGGGTGGTCGGAAACGACATCACGAACGGACTTATGGGACGGTGGGGATTCGACGAGGCGACGGGAACGGTGGCGTATGATATGAGCGGGAACGGGATAAACGGAAATTTCATAAACAACCCCATACGGGCGACATCGACGTGCGTGGTCGGATACTGCATGAATTTTGCCGGCTCGTCGAATATAAGTTCAAGCAACGCCAATTTCAAATACACAACAGGAACATTTTCCTATTGGGCGAAGTTCAACCAAAAGAATGTCACCGGCGGACTGTTCCATCTTTATGAGGGATCGACGACGGATTACATAAGAAGCTACATAGACAGCGGAAACCAGATGGACCTGGTGATAGAAGACGACAATGCCGGAAAAATTTCCGTTCGTTACGACATGGACAATCTCGGAGATTTTCCGGGAAACTGGTTTCATGTCGCTTGGACGCAAGACGGATCTTCCGTGAAGCTTTACGTAAACGGAGAAGAGAGGATTCTTACGGGAACAAACTCCGGTTCGTGGTGGACGTCCCATCTTCTGAACAACCTTTCGATGCGCTTCGGATATGCCTGGGCTTATTTCGACGGATGGCTCGATGATTTCCGCATCTATAACCGCGCTCTTTCGGCGGATGAAGTGAAGCAGCTTTATGAGAGCCCGGCATTCTCGCGATACTTCACCGTTGAAGACGTGTGCCGGACGAATGACGCGTCAAGCACGATAAGCGGGGTGACGCCGTGCGAGACCGGATCCGTCGATGATCCGTCGACGCAGAGAGTTACGTCGATTGTGGAGTGGGCGTCGAGCGGGAACATCACCGATCTCGCCCTTGTGGACTACATTACGAGATGGAAAAATGCCGTTTTCCAGCAGACTGATTGGCTCGGCGGATCAGGAGATGAAAACGTCTACACCCAGCCCGGGACGACGTACGCAAGTTCGACGAACATCGATCTCGAGTCGGGATCGATACGGATACACAATCTTTAGATTTTTGAGGCGGGCGGAAGATTTTTACCCCTCCTTTCGGGCTTTGCCCCGAGAAGTCTTTATTTTATAATGAGACTGAAAGCGTTTGTTAGTTTGCGTCCGGTCGGAAAAGATTGATGCGCCCATCGGGAAGGCAAAATACAAGTTTTTATTTCGAATCTTTTATGAATAGAGAAAAGTCGCGGGATATGTCTTTGCAAAAATCCAATCAAATTTCCGTCATCGAGTATGCCTAAGGTAATGAATTTTAGCGAAAACCTTGAGAAAGGTTTTGAAAAAATAGGGCATCGGGTGCGGGAAAATATCGAGAAAAACCCCGAGGTGAAAGAATCGTCCGAGCGTGCGATCGTGAAGGAATCGATAGTATCTATTGCGCGCGAAGTTCCGGAAAGTCCGTCATCCGATCAGGCGGAGGGGGACGGAAAACCCTCCCTCCTTCCCTCATATTTCGTATCGGAAGACGGATCGGAGGACGAAGCGAAAAGGGCCGTCGAACACCTTGTGGACATGACGCTCCACGGAAATCTCGAAAAAGCGATCCAGATATCCAAAAAATACCCCGCCTTTGTTGAAGACGCCTTTCATGATGCGCTCGTCGACAAGCTTGTCCCCGAACTGAAAAAGAAGGGGATACTCCCGTGAGCGCGCTTGTTCCTCTTTTGTTTTTTCTCGCCGCACTTGCCGTTGCCGCCGGGGGATTTGTTTTCTTCCGTCTCGAAAACAAAAAGAAAATACGGGCGCTTATCGGACTGAAACTGCTTCTCGTGAAACTTCCCAAAGTTTCTCCCGAAGGAAAGCAGCTGAATGATGAAATAAGCCTGTCTGAACAGTTTTTCAGCGGTTTTAGCGCCGTCAAGGAACCGGTTGTTTTCGAGGTGGCGGTTCCCTACATAGGCGAGGACATATCGTTTTATGTTGCGATATCGGAGAAGAGCGTCCCGGCGCTCATGCGCCACATCCAGTCCGTCTGGAAGGACGCGAAGGTGGAAGTCGTCGAAGATTACAATGTGTTCAATTATTCGGGAGCCGTTTCCGCCGCGAAGATCACGCAGAAAAAACCCTATCCCTTTCCCATCAGGACGTATCGCGATCTCGAAGTTGACACCTTTTCTCCGATTGTCGGAGGCCTTTCGAAAATAAACGATCTCGGCGAAGGCGGCGCCATACAATATGTCTTGTTTCCCGCGGACAAAAAGGAGAAAAAAAGGCTGAAATCGACGATAAAATCGCTCAAGAAGGGAAACAAAGGGACTTTTTCCGCTTCCGATTTCTCGATTTCGCTCGGCGACATCGATCAGGCCGTGACGAAGGGATACGACTATAAAAGAAAGGAAGAAGAAAAAGAAATAGACGAGAACGCGGTAAAAGCGCTTGAACGAAAAGCCTCAAAACCGCTTTTCAGAGTGAATGTGAGAATTGTCGCATCGGCGCCGGACCAGCCCGTCGCGGATTCCGTCGTAGACGGGATCGCGATCGGTTTTTCCCAGCTCAATTCGCCGGAGTTCAACGAATTCAACGTCATAAAACCCCCTTCGGTACGGGATCTGATCCATAAGTTTTCTTTCAGGATTTTTGACAGGGAAGAGGGGGTTGTCTTGAACACGGAAGAGCTTGCGAGCATTTTTCACTTCCCGACTCCGTTTACGACCGCTCCCAAGATAAAAAACCTCCGGTACAAGGAAGCCTCTCCTCCGTCGGCGCTTCCCAAGGACGGTTTAATGCTTGGAATGAGCAGATACGGAGGTCAGACAAAGGCGATCCACATCACGCGCGAGGACCGAAGAAGGCATTTGTATGTTCTCGGGCAAACGGGAACCGGGAAATCCGTTCTTTTGAATAACCTCTCGGTCCAGGACATGAAATCCGGGGAAGGATTGTGCGTAATCGATCCCAACGGAGACCTCTTTGAAGACGTTCTCGCGCGGGTGCCGGAAAACCGCGCTGACGACATCGTGGTGTTCGATCCGTCCGATCTCCAATCTCCGTTCGGATTGAACATGCTCGAATACGATGAACGCTTTCCGGAACAAAAGACGTTCATCATCAACGAGCTCATGAGCATATTCGACACGCTGTATGATTTGAGAACGACCGGAGGTCCCATGTTCGAGCAATACACGAGGAACGCGCTTCTTCTCCTCATGGACAACCCCGCGGCGGGCTACACTATACTGGAGATTCCGCGAGTTCTTTCCGACGGATCCTTCAGAAAGCGTCTTTTGGACTCGTGCACGAATGTCATCGCGAAGGATTTCTGGGAAAAGGAGGCGGAGAAGGCCGGAGGCGAGGCCGCGCTCGCCAATCTTGTTCCGTATATCACGAGCAAATTCAACACGTTCATCGCGAACGATTATGTCAGGCCGATCATCGCTCAGTCGAAAAGTACGCTAAAATTCAGGGAGATTATGGATGAGGGGAAGATACTCCTTGTGAACTTGAGTAAGGGGAGGATAGGGGAGATGAACGCGAGTCTTCTCGGAATGATAATCGTGGGGAAGATGACGCTCGCGGCGTTTTCTCGCACGGATATCCCTATGGAAAAAAGAAGGGATTTTTACCTTTATATCGACGAATTTCAGAGTTTCACGACGCCGAGCATCGCGACGATTCTGTCCGAAGCGAGAAAATACAAACTGTGTCTTACGGTGGCGCATCAGTTCATCTCCCAGCTTTCGGACAAAATACGCGACGCCGTATTCGGGAATGTCGGTTCAATGGTTGCCTTCAGGATCGGCGCCGACGACGCGGAATATCTCGAGAAACAATTCTCGCCCGTGTTCGACAAGAACAATCTCATCAACATAGACAATCTCAATGCTCACATGAAGCTTATCATCAACAATCAGATATCCCAGCCGTTTAACGCCGAAATTCCGCTCCCGGAGAGAGCTTCGGGGAAATCGAATGTCGAAGAGATCCGCGAGAATTCGAGAAAAAAGTACGGAAGACCGAGGGATGTTGTGGAACGCGAGATTTATGACAGACTGAAGGGAGTCGATACGAAGGACCGCGTCCCGGAAACAAATACCGAATAGGCCTCATGGGAACATACGGAAAAAAAGATTTTTTCTTTGTCGCGATCATAGGATTCGCCGTCGGATGGCTTGTTTTGTTGCCGCTCGGCAACATCGGGCTTTCTATTTCCCCGGCAATTGTTTTCGCTTCCGTTGTCGGTTTTTCCGTATTTGCCCCGGCGGCTCTTTTTGCGCTCAAGCTTCTCGCCCGCGTGTGGCCGGTGTTTGAGCAATTCGGAAAATTCGCCGCGGTGGGGACGCTCAACACCCTTATTGATATAGGGATCCTGAACCTTTTCATTATGATGACCGGGATCGCAAGCGGATTGGCGTATGCCGGGTTCAAGGCGGCATCTTTTCTCGCCGCGACCACAAACAGTTATTTCTGGAATAAATTTTGGACGTTCGAAAGCGAAACGGGAGTGACCGGAAACGAATATGCGAAATTCCTTTTTTTCACCCTCATCGGCACGACAATCAATGTGCTTGTGGCGAGCGCCATCGTGAACCTGATCACTCCTCCCTCGTTCATTTCGGAGAATCTCTGGGCGAATATCGGGGCTCTTGTCGCCGTTGCGGCGTCGTTTATGTGGAACTTTCTGAGTTATCGCCTGGTAATATTTAGAAAACAAAAATGAAACCTTTTCTTTCCGTCGTCATCTCGGCGTACAACGAAGCAAAGCGGATCCCGCTTACGCTCATTGAAATCGATAAACATCTTTCCCGCGCCGAATATTCTTCCGAGATAGTCGTTGTGAATGACGGTTCAAAAGACGAAACGGCGGACGTGGTGAGGCGTCTTCAGGCAATCGTGAAAAATCTCAAACTTGTCGATAACAGGGAAAATCACGGAAAAGGGTGGGGTATCCGTTCGGGTATGCGCGAAGCGAAAGGAAACTGGCGGCTTTTTGTCGATGCGGACAACTCGACGTCCGTCGATCAGGTTGAGAAGATGATCCCTTTCTTCAAAGAATATGACATCATCATAGGTTCGCGGGCCGTTCGCGGAGCGAAATTGAGCCCTCCTCAACCGTGGTACAGGCAGATACTCGGAAGATTCGGAAATCTCCTTATCCAGTTGCTTGCGGTGCCCGGAATCTGGGATACGCAATGCGGATTCAAATGTTTTTCCGAAGAGGCCGCAGAGAAGATATTTTCTTCCATGAAAATAGACAGATGGGGGTTCGATGTCGAAGCGCTCGCTCTCGCGAGGGCCGCGGGTTACAGGATAAAGGAAATTCCCGTGACGTGGGTGAACGATACAAGGTCAACCGTCGGCGCTGGCGCGTATTTTTCGACTCTTCTCGAAGTCGTCAAAATCCGCTGGTGGCTTGCGCGGTCGGCGTATGACATCTCGAGAATAAAGAAAGAATCATGAAGCGTTCGGAATTCAGGAAAGACATTGTCTCGGGCGAGTGGGTGCTTTTTGTGCCCGGTCGCGCCGGGAAACCCACCGATCTCGCGAAAAAAAAGAAGCCCCGGGTTCCTTCCCCCAAAAAGAAGTGTCTTTTCGAGGATCCGTTTTTAAACGTCGACGACAAAGTTATTCTCGGGTATGCGAGTCGGGCGCACGGAGACATGAGAAAAGACTGGGAGCTCCTTGTTCTGAAGAACAAATATCCGGCCGTCGTCCCTTCGAAAAAGAGGGCTCGTAAAACCCCTTCATCGCGTTTCTCCGAATCTTCCCCCGGCGTCGGGTACCACGATCTTCTGATCACCCGTTCCCACACGAAGAATTTCGCGCATATTTCGAAGAGGGAAGCGTTTCAGATATTTTCGGCGTTTCGCGAGCGGTATTTCATGTTTCTCCGCGACAAAAACGTCGCATACGTTTCCATGTCTCATAATTGGGGCAAGGGAGCGGGAGCGTCGATATTCCATCCGCACTATCAGATACTTGCGGTTCCGATCATTCCCCCCGACATATCGCGCTTGCTCCGCGGCTCATCCGAATATTTCGAAAAACACGGACAATGCGCTTTTTGCGCGATGATCCGGTCCGAAAAAAAACGAGGGAGCAGGATCGTCTTTGAAAACAGGCACGCAATCGCGTTTTGCCCGTATGCGTCCCGATATGAGTTCGAGACGAGAATATTTCCGAAACGGCACCGCGCGTTTTTTGAAGATACGCCCGATGCCGAAATGAAGGGAATGGCCGAAGCTCTGCAGTTCGTCCTCGCGAAAATCGAAAAAAATCTCGCCGATCCCGACTACAACTTTTTTTTCAACGTCGCTCCCGCTCGGAATAAGAACCAACACAAAGACACGTATCATTGGAATGTCGAGATCCGTCCCGTTGCGGGGATTCCGGGGGGATTCGAATATGACACCGGAATGGAGGTGAACGTCGTCGATCCGGAGGATGCCGCCGCCGCCATAAGAAAATAATACGCATGAAATACGCCTCGAAACTTAAGAAGAGCGATATTCGCGGGAAGAGGTTTCTCGTTCGCGTTGATTTAAACATTAAGAACAGCGATGAATTATTCCGCCTTGACGCGGTTATTCCGACGCTTTCACTTCTTCTTAAAAAAGAAACGGAAAAAATCATCATAGTAAGCCATCGGGGGAGACCAGGATCCGCGAAGCGGACAATCTCCAAAAAAATGAAAGAGGTTTCGCTTGAAGCGTTTGCGCCGCTTATCGCGGGAAAAACAGGGGAGGCGGTTGATTTCATTTCAGCAAACCGAATCACCGCGCTTGTCCGCGAAGTCGAAAACTCCGATGCCCGCATCGTACTTGTAGAAAACATACGCCTTTTCTCGGGGGAAGAGGCGAACGATCCGAGTTTTGGGAGAATTCTTGCGTCGTGCGCGGATGCGTACGTAAATGACGCGTTTGCGTCGTCTCATCGGGCTCACGCGTCGATTTCGGCGATCACGAAATTCCTCCCTTCGTACGCAGGAATTCTTCTTGAGCGGGAGATGACGCGTCTTGACGCGATGCTAAGGAATCCGAGGCGCCCATTTGTGCTCGTTGTCGGGGGCGCAAAAATTTCCGATAAACTCGGCATTGTAAGGATGTTTCAAAACGATGCCGACAAAATTCTTGTGGGCGGCGCCGCGGCGAACACCTGTCTCGTTGCTCAGGGATTTCCGGTATGGAGATCGCTTTATGAACCGAAGATGGTTCGGGAGGCAAGAAAAATCCAAAAGAAAAACGTTTTCCTTCCCGTCGACGCGCATGTGTTTGAAGAGGCCATACTCGATATCGGTCCGGAGACCGCACGGTTCTTTGCGGAGGCGATTGCCCTTGCGAAAACAATCGTATGGAGCGGGCCGATGGGGCTCTCTGAAAAGAGGGGATTTGAAAAGGGAACGCGGGCGATATGGAGCGCGATTCTTGCAAACAAGGACGCGGAAGTCGTTGTCGGCGGAGGGGAAACGATTGCGTCCGCAAAACTCATTCCGAATTTCAAGTCAAAGATCTCAAAAAGAAAAAACATTTTTCTTTCAACGGGCGGCGGGGCAATGTTAGACTATCTTGGGGGAAAGAAGTTGCCGGGAATTGAGGCGTTAAAAAAGCAAAAAAATCGGAAATGAAAAAGAAAATTCTCGTGTTGTACCACAAAAACTGCCTCGACGGATTCGGCGGCGCGCTCGCGGCGTGGAAAAAATTCGGCAACAAAGCGGAATATGTTGCGGTGAATCCGGAAACTCTCCCGGAAAAATTTCCCGCAGACAGGAGGATCTATGCGATCGATGTGAGTTATTCGGTGGCGATTCAGAAAAAGCTTCGCGGAAAAAACGAGTCGCTTGTCGTTCTTGATCATCACGCGGGAATGGCGTCCGATACGGGATATTTTCCGGAAAATATTTTCGATAACGGGCATTCCGGGGCGGTGATCGCCTGGAGATATTTTCACCCGAGGAAACGGACACCGAAACTCCTTCATCACATCGAGGACATCGATTTGTGGAAGTGGCGGATGCGAGGCACGCGCGAAATCATTTCGGCGCTCGCGCTTCTCGATTACGATTTTCCCGCATGGGAGAAATTTTTAAAAGACGTCGAAAATCCCCGCAAAAGGAAATCAATCGTCCGCGACGGAAAACTCCTCTCTTCTTACGAGAAAAAAATCATTGAGCGCCTCGTTGAATCTGCGGCGAAAGTGTCTTTCGAGGGGATGAAGGTATTGTGCGTCAATTCTCCTGTTCTCAACTCCGAAATCGCCAACGAACTCGTAAAGAAGGCGCCTCCCGTTGGGATCGTATGGGCGCAGAAGGGAGACGCGACGAGGGTCTCGCTCCGTTCCGACGGGACGGTTGATGTTTCGAAGCTTGCGAAGAAACACGGAGGAGGGGGGCACATAAAAGCATCGGGATTCGTTTTCGGGGCGGATAAAAAGATCCCGTGGAAGATTGTCAAAAAAAAATAAACAAGCCATGAGCAAAGAAAAAATAATCGTTTATACCGACGGCGGCGCGAGGGGAAACCCCGGTCCGGCGGCAATAGGGGTCGTCTTGAAAAAATTAAACAAGGAATACGCCGAATATGTCGGCGAAACGACGAACAACGTCGCAGAATACAAGGCGGTGATTTTTGCCCTCAAAAAAGCGAAGCAGCTTCTCGGAGAGGGCGTTTCCGGGAGCACGGAGATCGAAATTCGCTCAGACAGCGAATTGCTGGTGAACCAGATGAACGCGAAATACAAGATAAAAAACGAGGGGATGAAGGATCTTTTCATAGAAGTGTGGAACCTTATGCAGGATTTTGGCAGAGTTTCTTTCGTCCATATTTCCCGCGAAGAGAATAAGGTCGCCGACGCTCTCGTGAATAAGGCGCTTGATGCGAAACTTGTGTAATTCATATTTTTGTGATTTAATAAAGAAAGCGGCGGATCAAACGATAGCCCCGCCCTCGCTTTACTGAATCGCTTGTTTTGGAAAAATTTGCAGAACTTTTTCGTTCTGCTCGCGTGAACAACAGAGAGTGCTTGAGTAAAGCGGGGGCGGGGAGGAAAGTCCGGACACTCAGCCGCTGCACAGCAGCGGCATGGTAGTGGGTAACGCCCATCGAGGGAAACCTTAGAGGTGCGAACAGTGACGCTCCGGCGCGAAAGGGCCGGAGGGACCCGATCCCAGCGCAGTCGGTCCAACTCCGTCATAGGGAGAGAAAAACGGAGGTGAAACGGCTAAATCCTTACCTGAGTGCAAGACCGTGCCATCTTGTGCGGAGCGCAAGGAAATTCCAAGCTCTAAGCACCACACAACAAACAATTTCCAATATCCAAAAATTCAATTTTTTGAAATATTCGGTCATTGTGATTTTGAAGCTGTTTGGGGTTTAGATGCTGAAATTTGGGATTTTCCCGCGCTCCGTGCGAGTGGAGAGTCGCTTGAGCCCGAGAGCAATCGAAGGCCCAGATGAATTATCGTTTAAACAGAATCCGGCTTATGATCCGCCGCTTTTCCGCGATTCCTGCCGGACCGCGGGATTTTTACGGGCACAAAAAACTTGTGTTATCCGGAAACGAAATGTCCCGCCGCATCCGTCTCGAGAAACGCACGAATCGCGATCCGTTCCTAACGGGGTTGACATAGGGGCGGTTTTTTATAAGAATGTATCTGACTTTAGATGACAAACAATTCAAAGTTGGTACGCATCGAAGGTATTGTCGAAG
Organism: Candidatus Paceibacter sp.; assembly: GCA_020724685.1. Classification (GTDB taxonomy): domain Bacteria; phylum Patescibacteriota; class Minisyncoccia; order UBA6257; family GWB1-50-10; genus GWA2-45-9. The sequence continues at coordinate 840 of DYGP01000006.1, read as the reverse complement.
AGGCTTTACCCGGGTTGATTTTTAGGGTAAAGGTGAATGTCGGCGGAAGCGATGAGCGCGAAGTGCTCGGTCATCCGGCCGGGAAAATGAAGCTGTATCGCATTCGCATCATTCCCGGCGACAAGGTGCTTCTTGAAATGCCCGACCCGAACGACAGAAGGGGACGGATCGTGCGAAGATTATAAATCTGCCATGAAAGTACGCGCATCAGTAAAAAAGATATGTCAGCATTGTAAAACCGTACGGAGGGGCGGGAAGCTTTATGTGATTTGCAAAAAAAATCCGAAGCATAAACAGAGGCAGGGATGAAATAAGAACCCCCCAGTTGTCAGTGGTTGATCGTTAGAGAACCGCCGACAAAAGACTCGAAGCAAAAAACCGAAAACTAATTACCAAAAAACCAATTCATCATGCGTATCAGCGGTGTAAATATCCCGGACGAAAAGAAAATCGGAATTTCCCTTTCGTATATTTACGGCGTCGGGGCGTTTCTCGCTGATAAGATCCTGAAGGAAACGAAGATCGATTCCGGAAAAAAAGCGAAGGATCTCACTCCGGATGAGGTAAATAAAATACAATCGCTGCTCGACAAGAACTACAAGATAGAAGGCGAGCTGAGGCAGATTGTGCGTCAGAACATCGGCAGACTCCGGGATATAAAATCTTATCGTGGAACAAGACACACCCGTCGCCTTCCCGTAAAAGGTCAGCGGACAAAATCAAATTCGCGCACCGTTCGCGGAAACGTGAGAAAAACCGCGGGAAGCGGGAAGCGGAAGGTCGAGTTGAAATAGCTTTGGCCGTTGGCGGATGGTCTCTGGAAAAAAAACCGCCGATAGC
>DYGP01000078.1 GCA_020724685.1 Candidatus Paceibacter sp. | reverse complement strand
TATCGTGGACATCGATGGCATCAAGGCGCTTCCCCTGCCGGGAAAGCATTTTTCTTCTCGTGAAATCAAGCGCCGCACGAAGCGGTTCGGGGCCGGAGCTCCTTCCTCCCATCGTCTTCAAACGGGCGCCTTTCGGACGAAGTTTTGAATAATCGAAACTGATGTCTTTTCCGTCAAACCACGCCTTCATGCCGATTGTGAGCGCATTCGCCCATCCTTCCTTGCTGTCCTCGACGACGTGTACGGGAAGTTTTTTTCCTGTTTGTTTTTTTATCTGGGGAAGCTGCTGTACCGCCTGCTGTTCCACAGAGAACCCGACGCCCGCACCGCACATCGAAAGATACATGACTTCCGCGAAATCCTGTATCTTCGTCACTGCAACATACGAGCAGTTGTATCCCGCGATGTTCGTTTTTCTCGCCGCCTCGCCCGCACTCCATAACAACCTCATCGAAGGCATCGTTTCCTGGTTCAAAATTCCTTCGCGCACTTCGGCGTATTCTTCTTCAGTGAGTTTCTTTCCGAGATTCTCTTTCATGAAATTCACATAACGGTCCACGGTTTCTATCCATGTTTCCCGCCGGCCTTCGCGCTCCATCCATCGCGAATACGTTCTGAAGTAAATAAACTCTCCGAGCTGATTTTTGAAATATTTCTTGCTCTCGTCGACGAGTTTTTTTACATCGTCGGGAATGAGCCGTTTCTGATCGCGAACCCTTGCCCTTTCCTGACGATACAAAATATACGCCTTCGCGGTTTTCGGGTAATCAAGATCGATGAGCTGCGATTCGACCGTGTCCTGTATCTCCTCGATGTCCAAAACGTCTTCGTAACTGTGAGATTTCGAAAGTGTTTTGACGACATTTTCCGAAACGCGCGTCGCGTCTTTCTCTCCCCCCTCGCCGACCGACTCCATCGCTTTCAGAATCGCGGCCGTAATGCGCGCTTCCTCGAACGGCGCCGTAAGTCCGTCCCTTTTTCTCACCGATACGAATGTGTTGGGCATACGTTAAAAAAAATAAATAAGATTTGTTTCGAGTGTTCTCATTCTATCACAGAAAAAAGGAAAAAATTCCAAAGAATTTTTGTGGATAACTCCCCCGCGGACCTGTTTTTTTCGCGTTTCGCGAAAATATTTCCCGACACGAAGGCGCGTTGACTGAAAAGTGTTTTTGTTCCGCTCATGACGAAAAAAAACTCTTCGGTAAAGATTGACAAAAACAAAAAACGTTTCCAAACGAACGTTTTTTATGTAACACGTCCGACGTTACAATGTTTTGAAGCGCGAAAAGAGAGAAATCCTGTCTTCGTTCTGTTTTCTGCTTTTCTCCCGGGGGGAATCTTCCTTAAAGATCCGGGAACTCGAGAAAACAATCGCCCTCGGACGGAAAACCACCCTTCCGACCCGGGAAAGTGCGAGCGAAAGATACAGATCCTCGGCCCAATAATTGAGCGGGATCGATTCTTTGAGAGGAATGAGACCGGAAAATCCTCCTATGCCGGAATACAATGCCTTCCTGCAGGCGAAATTCGATCCCCAGAAATAAAATCGGTACGTCGGCCTGAAAAGAGGGTCGAAGAAAAAGAAGCTCAAACTCCATATTGTCGCGAGAAATCCGTTGAATAACACGAATCCGCCGACGCCCGCCACAAGCGGATCTTCAAACGGTTCGGTGATGCGCTCAATCCACGAATCGAACGCCATCGAATCGCCGTCGATGCACGCAACAATGTCCCCCTTCGCCTCTTCGAAACCTTTCATTCTTGCAAAAACCGCTCCCGACTCGGAAGTCGAATGTTCGACCACTCTGATGTTTTTATATTCTTTCGCGATTGCCGCCGTTCCGTCTGTGCAGTTATGGGCGATGAGAACGATCTCGTCGGGAACCTTCGTTTGATATATGAGAGACTCGATACATCTCTTTATGAGCTTCTCCTCGTTGTGGGCGATGATAACCGCGGATATCGTCATATGTTTCTCATTGTATCCCAAATTCCCCGGAGAGGGAACAAAAACCCGGGAAGCGGGCAACAAAAAACACCAGAGCTTTTAAATACCGGCATACCCTACTTTCCCGAGCACGAAGCCAAGTATCATCGGGTTTGAACGCTTTCACTTCTCTGTTCGGAATGGGAAGAGGTGGGTCACGTTCAAATAAAACACC
>DYGP01000077.1 GCA_020724685.1 Candidatus Paceibacter sp. | reverse complement strand
CCTCCCTTCTCCTCTTTTTTCGGGATGTCTGTCACCGCCGCTCCGATGGTGAGATAGTTCGCCGCGACGGATATCGCGTTCCGAAGCGCCGTCTTCGTCACCTTGAGCGGATCGACGATCCCCGCCTCCTTAAGGTCTCCGAGTTTGTTCACCGAGGCGTTAAATCCGAGCCAATTGTCTTTCTTTTCCGTTTTTTTCGACGCAAGTTCCTCAAGTACCGTTTTCGGCACCTCGCCGCTGTTCTCAACGATCGCCGCAATCGGCGATTTGAGCGCGGAGAGAATGATCCCGAATGCGGCTTTTTTCACCTCATTCTTTTCATTCCTGAACTCTTCCTCTTTCGAGAGATAGGTGTTGAAAAGGGCGATTCCCCCTCCGGGAACAATCCCTTCTTCCATCGCCGCCCTTGTCGCGTGGACGGCGTCATCGACGCGCTGTTTAAGCTCTTTCTGCGCCGATTCGGTGGGAGCGCCGATCTTGATCACCGCGACCCCGCCTGAAAGCTTTCCGAGACGTTCCTGGAGTTTTTCCTTGTCGAATTCGGAGTCCGTCTTCTTTATCTGCTCCTTGAGCTGAGTAATTCTCTTTTCTATCTCTTTTTTGTCACCTTTTCCGTCAACAATCGTGGTATTGTCCTTCGTGGAAACGATCTTATGGGCGTTTCCGAGATCCTCAACTTCGACATTCTCGAGTTTCTTGCCGAGATCCTCCGATATGAACGATGCGCCCGTCACGATAGCGACATCCTGGAGCATTTCCTTTCTCCGATCCCCGAATCCCGGCGCCTTCACCGCAAGCACATTGAATACGCCGCGAAGCTTGTTCAGAACGAGCGTCGCGAGAGCCTCTCCCTCGATCTCTTCGGCGACGATAAAAAGTTCCTTCTTTCCGCTTTTGATTATTTTTTCGAGAAGCGGGAGAAGTTCGTTTATCGAGGATATCTTCCGGTCCGTTACCAGAACGTACGGAGATTCGAGTTCCGCCTCCATTTTTTCCTGATTCGTCACCATATACGGAGAAACATATCCGCGGTCGAACTGCATCCCTTCCACCATTTCGTAGGAATTTCCCACGGTGTTCGAATCCTCGACGGTCACCACGCCGTCTTTCCCTATCTTTTCCATCACTTCGGCGATAAGACTTCCGATCTCCCCGTCTTTCGCGGAAAGTGTGGCGACTTCGCGCACTTTTTTGTTGTCGTTTATCTCTTCTTTCTGGCTTTCGAGACCCTCAATGACTTTTTCGCTCGCTTTGCGCAACTCTTCGGAAAGCTGGATCACGTTGAATCCGCGCTCCCTGATCATCTTCTCCCCTTCCTCAATGAGTGCATGTGCGAGAACGACCGAAGTGGTTGTTCCGTCGCCGACGTTATCATTCGTCTTGTCAGCCGCCTGTTTTATGAAATCCGCCCCGAGATTTTCGTACTTCCCCTCGAGTTCTATCTCTTTCGCGACCGTCACGCCGTCAAATGTGACCTGAGGGGATCCGTATCCCTTATCGATGACCACCGCGCGCCCGCGCGGGCCGAGCGTCATTTTTACCGCTTTTGCAAGCGTGTCGATTCCTTTTTTGAGCTCTTCCCTGGCAAGCTCGTCGAATTTTATTTGTTTAGACATGATGAAATAATTTTCAGTTTATGGTTTTCGGCCGTCGGCAAATGGATGCAATCCAAATACCGGCATTTCGTATCCGAAAATTAGCCGATGATCCCCAATATATCCTCTTCCGAAACAATGAAATACTTTTTTTCGTTCTCTTCCAACTTTTTTTCGTCGGACCACGGTTTCGAAAAGAGCACTTTGTCGCCGACCTTTACGGAGACCGGAAGACGCGTCCCCGAATCCGCCATTTTTCCGGGACCGATCGCAACGACCGTTCCCTCCATCCTCTCTTTCTTTTCAACGTTATCCGGAAGGACGATTCCGGATTTTGTCGTTTTGCGGTCTTCCTCCGCATATTCGACAAGAACGTTGTTTGATAATGGTTTGAGGTTCATATAATTAAAATTATTTTTTAGCAATCACGACCTTTTGTTGCTAATGCGAATTCATTGTAAATACGCATCGCTTTCGTGTCAAATGCGCCCGCTCTTCTCTATTTTCCCGCAATATTTTAAAATAAATATGTCAAGATATCCATGAACACCACCTGGCTTTCCTCATATTCC
>DYGP01000005.1:2324-17353 GCA_020724685.1 Candidatus Paceibacter sp. | reverse complement strand
GCGCGCCTAGACCGGCGGCGATCACAAGACCGATGAGAAGGATGACAAGCGCCCCGATGATGTTCCCAATCGTTCCCACGACCCCGAACCAGAGTCCCTGAAGCGAACTCACGATAATCGATGCCCAATCCTGAATCATTGTTTTGTTATTCTGAATGAAAAATCGACCTTTTGAAAAACTGTGCTTTAATTATAGCAAAAAATGCCATGAAACTAAAATCAAACCTCCACTGCCACACAAGCGACGACCCGGAAGACGATATCCCGTACTCCCCCTATGAAGCGATGTCGACCGCGGCGAAAAAAGGATTCGACGTGCTCTCCTTCACCTGCCACAACCTCGTCGCACAGAACCCAAGGTACGAAAGATTCGCCGAGGAGAGGGGCATTCTCCTTATCCCGGGAATCGAAAAAACAATCGAAGGGAAACACGTGGTCATCGTAAATGCGGACAAAGACGCCGAACGGATCGAAACATTCTCCGATCTCGAAAAATACAAAGATCGGAAGAAAAATATCCTTGTTCTCGCCCCCCATCCCTTTTTCCCCTCCCTTGATTCGCTCCGAAAGAAATTCTTCGGGCACGCATCCCTCTTCGATGCGGTCGAGCGATCGTGGTTCGCCTCAAAACTCATCGATTTCAATAAAAAAGCGGAGAAGGTCGCCCGGGAATACGGACTCCCCTATCTCGCGACATCGGACACGCACGACTTGTCTTTTCTCGATGTGTCGTATGCAATCATCGAAAGCGAAAAAAAAGACATTGAGAGCGTCATTGAAGCGATTCGCCGCGGATCGTTCTCAAACAAATCGAGGCCGATCGGATTCCTGAAAGAAATGTTCTTTTATGCGGTGAAGATGAAACTGCTTGATATATTCTCCGGAAAACCTACCTCCCGCCGTCAATCTGACGCATGAGCGAGAGATCGTTTTCCTTGAGTGTCCTGAGAATATCCATATCCGGATTGAGGGCAATCGTCTTCCCGAGATACTGTCCCGAAGTGAAGTGGGGAAGGAGCACGTAATCCGCTCCCTGTCGGTAGAGCATTCTCGCTTCTTTCTCGCTCTCTGCGCGAACGATGATTTTCGGGCGTTCCCCTTCGGGGCCCGAGAAACGGGAGAGGATCGTCATTCCGTTTTCGAAGTCGGGACTTGTCGAAATAATGAGCTTTGTCCGCTTCAGGCGCGCGGCATCGAAAATCTCCTCGTCCGCAATGTCGCCGTAGAGCACCCGAAATCCTTTCGCTTTAAGTTTCTTCACCACCTCCGGATCGAAATCGACAACAAGCGTATCATTGCGGGGCAGGCCGAGAACGATGCTCTCGCCCGTCCGTCCGCACCCGACGAGCACGATCGACTCCTGTCCGTCAGGATCGGAGATTTCCGTCTCCCGGGTTTTTTTACGCTCGAACAAGGATAATGCCCGGGAGAGAATCGAGAACACGCGTTCGCTGTACGTGATGAGATACGAAGAAATGGCGATGGTGATAATGCCGATAGCCGTGATGAGCGCGACCACGCCGTCCGTGATGTGCCCGAGCTTTAGCCCCATCGCCGCGAGCACGAGGCTGAATTCCGATATCTGCGCGACCGTAACGCCGACGAGAAATCCGGTCCGCTTGCGATATCCCATGACACCCACGATGAAAAGCACGATGAGCGGATTCCCGACGAGCACGAACGCGGACAAGACGATGACGGGAACGGTAAGTCCGGAAAAATCGGAGAACGCCATCGACACGCCGAGAATGACAAAGAAAATGAGGATGAAAAAATCGCGGAGGGGACGAAGTTTGTGCGATATCTCAAAATGCTCCGACGAGTTTGCGAGCGCAAGCCCGGCGAGAAATCCCGCGATTTCTATCGAAAATCCTATCTTTGAGACCGCTGTAGCGAGAAGAAAGAGCCACGCGAGACTCGTGAGAAAGAGGAGTTCGTGCGATCGGGCAATCTTGTCGAAAAGCGGAGGGAATATTTTCCTTCCGAGAAATATGACGAAAGCGAAAAGCGCGACGCCCTTCAGCATCGTGAGAACAAGGCTCCACCAAACGCCGTTCCCCTCTCCCGACATTCCGAGGCTTCCGAGAAAAATGAGGGCGAGGATGGCGACGAGATCCTGAACGAGGAGCATGCCGACGCTTATCTTTCCGTGGAGACTGTGGAGATCTCGCTTGTCGGAAAGAAGCTTCACAATGATGATCGTGCTCGAAAACGTGAGCGCGACGGCGATATAGAGCGCATGAACGGGAGCAAATCCGAGCCATGAGGAGATCGCATATCCGACGAGCGCCGTAAAGGCGATCTGCCCGAGACCGACCATAAGAGAGACTTTCCCCACGAGCCGGAGCGACGTGTAATTTATCTCAAGTCCCACAAGGAAGAGGAGGAACATGATGCCGAGATCGGCAAACACCGAAAACGTCTCGCGATCCTGGAGGTTGAGAAAACCGAAATATCCGATGAGAATGCCCGTCGCGAGATACGCGAGAATGACGGGTTGGCGCAAAAATTTCGCGGCGATGCCGAGCGCGGCGGCGACGAGAATGACAATTGCGAGTTCGAATAAACCTCCGGTCATGGATATCCTTCAATCATACTATTTTTCCCGGACCCGCAGAAGAGGTATACTGTGTATGAAACGATGAAATATCTTATTTTCTTTCTTATCGCCCTCGTCGTGATCGCCGGAGCGGCGTTTCTGTACTTCCGGGAGGGGGAGAGAGACAATGCGATCGGGTCGCTCACATCGGACGAATGCGTGGAAAGAGGCGGAGCGGTGATAAACACACTCAACCCGGCATTCTCCTACTCTCCCGACGAGATTCTGGGAGAGATCGACGAAGTCAGGTGCCCCTGCGTCTGTATAAAGAAAAAGACCGGAACGAGCGAGGAGTTCTTTCTCGCGGAATAGGTTCGTCCCCCCGAGAAATCCCCGAATCAAAAGATTCGGGGATTGTTTTGCGACGGTGGACCGTAGCGGAGTCGAACCGCTGACCTCGTCGATGCGAACGACGCGCTCTACCAGCTGAGCTAACGGCCCATACGCTCTATAGGGTACTGAAAACGGGACAAGGATTCAAGGTTTTAATTTTTGAGATTTAAGATCCCTCATATCCCCACGCTTTCATAAAAATCGACAATGTCTCCGTTCCCGTTTTTCTTCCGTGCGAGAGTGCTTTCGACGAGTTCGCGGAGAAAATCGGCGTAGGTGATGCCGCTTGAGATCGCCGCGTCCTCGAATCCGGATTCCGGGGAAACGACCGGATTGGTGTTTATCTCAAGCACGTAAACCCTCCGGTTCTCGCTTACCCGAACATCGATCCGCACATAGTCCCTGCACCCGATAACCTGAAATGCCTTAAGTGCGTGTTTCTCTATGCGTTTCCTGAGCGGGGCGTCTATGTTCGCGGGGAAAACCGTGTCGAGCGGTTTTTCCGCGTCCCATTTCGTTTTGTACGATATGATCTTCGGCTCTCCATCGGGAACGCTGTAGAAGTCGATCTCCCCGACGCCGAGAACGCGCGGAGGAGTTCCGACGATCGCAACGGTATATTCTTTTCCCTCGATGAATTCCTCAACGACGGCCGGCTGACTGTATTCGCTGTGGATGACGCCGACGAGCCTCTCGGCGTCCTCCTGCGTTTTCACCACTGAATCTTTCGTGATGCCCGCACTCCCGTCTTCGCGCACCGGCTTCACGATATAAGGAGGCGTGAGATCCTCGACGTTCGGCTTCTCCCCCACCGGCACAACGATCGAGGGCGGCGTCGGAACGCCCGCGGAATCGAATATCTGCTTGCACTTCATCTTGTTGAGCGCGAGTCCGAGCGCGAGCGGAGGATTTCCCGTATAAGGAACGCGCAGAAGCTCGAGAAGCCCCGCCACGTACATCTCCGCCTGACTTTTCTCATAGAGGGACTCGCACAGATTGAACACGAAATCCGGCTTTATCTCCTGAATGCGCTCGACAACTTTCGCGTTGATCTTCGAGATCCCCATCACGCGCACCGTAATTCCGAAATCGTTCAGATGCTTTTTGATTATCTTCACCTCGCTTCTGTCCTCGGCAAGGGAGTCGAAACTCGTGTCATTCGACGTTGAGGAAGAGGAGGAGGAGCTTCCCCATCGGTTGTATAGGATCAGACAGATCTTTCCCTCGAGTTTCATGATGAAGATACGCTCATAATTTTCATTTCGTTCCCGGACGGATATTTCCCGAAAATCCGATTCTCTTGAACACGGACGCCGCCGCGAGCGCTTTGTTCTCCACGATCCATTGATAGATCAACGGGCTCAAAAGAACGGAGAATGCGGCGTTTCCCGCGAGGTGATAGAGCGTGAACGGGATTTGTCCGGAAAGCGCCTCTGAGAACGACTGTCCCCAGAAGAGCGGACCGATTGAAAGATCGTTCCGAGAACGGCGTACACGAGAAAGTTTTTTCTTGTCGGGGGACGGCGCCCGAAGAAAAATCCCGCTCCCGTTCCGAGCGCTCCGAACGCGAACGCCGTGACCCACGTCCACACGCCGATGCCGCTCGTCACGGCGTCAAAAAACACGATGCTCAAGAAACCGAAAAGGAATCCTCCCGCCCACCCGAATCTCTTTGCGAACGGCATCTGGACCGCGGTGAGCGGTTCGATATTCGGCACTCTGAACGGAATGAGGCGGACGGCGAACACAATCGCCCATCCGGCGACGAACTTTATCCAATCGTTTTTAAAATAATGTCTCATGTCTTCATCATACTCTGTCGGGATAATTGGAAAAGATCGCGTCAACCTCGAGCGCTCTCATCCGGTCAATGTCCTCTTTCTCGTTCACGGTCCAGACGAAGAGCTTCATTCCCTTTTCATGAACGGCGCGGACGAGATCGGCGTCAACGAGGGTGAAATCCGCATTCACCGAATACGCCCCGATCGATTCGGCGAACTCAAGCGCGCGATGCTGGGTCATCCAATTGAAAAGAACGCTCAACCTCACGTCAGAACTCAACGACCTCATCGTCTCAAGTTCGGGGCGGATGAAAGACGAGATGAAAAAATCATCGTACGACCGTCCTTGATCGACGGCATATTTCAGGATTTCGCGGACTGGAGCCGCGCACCCCGTTTCCTTGAGCTCGATGTCGATTTTCATGCGGGAACCGACGAAATCGAGTGTCTCCTGAAGCGTGGGAATGCGCTCCCCCTTCCCCGCGTCGAGCGCGCGAAGCGCGTGGAGGTTCATCTCGGACACTTTCCCGAATCCATCCGTCGTGCGATCCACGGTGTCGTCGTGGAAAACGACGACCTCTCCGCTCGCGCACACATGCACGTCAATACCGATCGCGTCCGCCCCCATCTCGAGCGCCCGTCTGAACGAAAGAACGGTGTTTTCGGGTTCGTACCCCGACGCGCCGCGATGCGCGACATTCATTGGCATATAAAAATATTCGCACGAAAAAGAATCATCTTCAATAATCCCTTCTTCGACTATCCCCTTGGTCCGCGCAGATAAGAAAACTCAGTCCGTCCCCCTGACGCCGCGAGGGGGAAGACGCGTTTTTTGTCGTGCATTTTGGTCGGGATGCCGGGAATCGAACCCGGTCTACACGCACCCGAAGCGTGCGTACTACCGGTATACTACATCCCGACCGAAATGCACCACGCAACGAACCCGATACTCATCTACTCTATGGCTTGCGTCTGAAAATATCAAGAAAATCAGAGTGTTCCCGTCGTCCCGAAAGCGCCCCGCGATTCTTCTCTCATCGATTCGACCTCTTCCCATTCGACCTCTTCCCTTTTCTGAACCACGCCCTGCGCAATCCGCTCACCGCGTTCAACCGTGACGGAATCTTTCGTGAAATTGAAATATACGGCGCGGATTTCGTCGGTTTCACCGCAGAAATCCTCATCGATGACTCCGACGCCATTCGCGAGCATAAGTCCCCGCTTGTGCGTTCCGCTCCTCGCAAAGATGTAGAGAACGTGTCCTTTCGGAACCTCGATCACGACATTCAGCGGCACGTATCCGAAATCTCCCGGAGGAATTTCCACGCGTTCGCGGGCGCAAAAATCAAATGCGACTGCGCCGGAAGTTTTCCGTTCCGGAAGCGGGAGCGACGGATCAATCCGCCGTATTCGCATCTTCATGTTTTTTCTCTTCGGACTTCCGCATCCGCTCGCTGTGGAGCTCTTTCGACTTCTGGCTGATCACAAAAACCGACAACACCGCGATGTACGCCGCCGATATGTCCGGAGAAACTCTGTACGATCCGTTCTTCGCGAACGAAACGGCGAACATGATGAAAATCACGGCCGTAAAGGCGAACACGAACAGTTCACCGCGCCTCTTCCCGGGATGATGCTCGTGCCACCGATCGAACTCCTTGCTCCCCACGAACACCGCGAGGGTCGCGATATACACCGTTCCAAGCGGACCGATCACGTGACCGTACGTGTTCCCGTACGCGAAGTCGGCGCATATGACGAAAAGATACAAAACGCCCCAGAAGGTCGAGAGGAATCTCCATATCCTGTTGTTGAGCATCTCTTTCATGAAAGGGTTATTTTACAAAATGTCTTTTCTTCATTCCCGCTTCGATGTCGTCTTCGACTTCGTCGCGCTTCTTTCTCCCCTCTTCGGCGCGTTTTTCGAGTTCTTTGTCCGGCATTTCCCCCAATTCGCGCACGCGGGCTTCAAGGTATTCTTTCGTATTGCGCGAGGGATCGTCAAGCACTTCATCGAGAAGAACGAAAAGGATCGACCCCACCTTTTTCCCCGGATTGATGCCGAGCATGCGCATCACATCATCCCCCTTCACCGCAAGCATCTTCGGGTGGACCGGATCGTGCCTCACCTTGTCTATCATGAAAAGCAGATGGCGCAATTTATACGGAAACGCTTTGGGAACCTTCGATCCGATGCGGTCCGCCTCCCGCACCCTCAATATGTCGTCAATGTTTTCCTCCCCGACGCGGGAAATGAACCGCCGTACGCCGGACTCGCTCACTTCGCCGACGTTGTAGTAGAACATGTGATAGCGCACAAGATGCCGGACTTTCTCGATTGTCTCTTTCGAAAAACGGAGCCGGGTGAGCGCGTCTTTCACGATACGGGCGCTCACCATTTCATGGCCGTGGAACGTCGCTTCGTCGTTCTTTCCCCGCTTCGTCATCGGTTTCCCTGAATCGTGCAAAAGGGCGGCGAGACGAACCTCGAGCGAATACCCTTTTTGCGCCGCGTATTCGAGCGCGCGGACATTGTGCTCGAAAACCGTGTATATGTGATGCTTGTTCTGCGCACATCCGATGCCTTCGCGGAGCTCCGGGATGACATGCTCGAGAAGTTTATATTCCTCCAGCGCAAACACGCCTTCGGCCGCGCGGGGCGTCATGATGAGCTTCCTGAATTCGTCGCGAACGCGTTCCTTTGCTATTTCCGCAAGCAATCCGGACTTCCTTTTGATCGCCTCTCCGGTTTTTTTCTCCACGGAAAAACCGAGTTGTGCCGCGAGACGGATCGCGCGCATGAGGCGCAATGCGTCCTCTTCGAACCGATCTTCCGCCTCCCCCACCGCCCGAATCACTTTTTTCTTTAAATCCTTCTCTCCGTCATACGGATCGGTAATTTCATTCTTAAGATTTGAGGCTTGGGACCTGCCCGTCCCGGAGGCGGGATTGAGATTAATTGCCATCGCGTTGATCGTAAAGTCTCTTCGCGCGAGATCCTGCTCGATTGTGGAGACGAAATTCACTTCGTCGGGACGACGCCTGTCCGAATAGGCGCCCTCGGTGCGGAATGTCGTCACCTCGACAATCTTAAGCGCCGACTCGCCGGATTCCGTCTTCACTCCGACCGTCCCGAAATCGTTTTCATACACGGAATCCTCGAAAAGTTTCAGCACATCCTCCGGAAGCGCATCAGTCGCGATGTCCCAATCGTTCGGAGGCGTCCCGGTCAGAAGGTCTCGAACGCACCCTCCCACGAGATGCGCCTGATACCCGCGCTCCCCGAGAACGCGCGCGATTTCCGCGACTTCGTCTGGTATCCGAATTTCTTTCATCCTGTTTATTGTAAGCTAAATCCTGGACGCTGAAAACGAAGGTTTGACGCTCTCTTCCCTTCTTCATACCATAGAAACATGCGCCCGTAGCTCAGCGGATCAGAGCATCGGTCTTCGGAACCGAGGGTCGGGGGTTCGAATCCCTCCGGGCGCGCGGAAAAAATATGCACGGAATACTGTTCGCATTCGGAGCGCTCATAAGCTGGGGACTTGGGGACTTTTTCATACAGCGCTCGAGCAGGGCGATCGGGATATGGAAAGCTCTTTTTTTCATCGGCATTTCGGGCATTGTCGCGATATTCCCCTTCATCATCGGAGAGATAGGCGATCTTTTCGCTTCCCCGAGAAACCTCGGCATCCTTTCGCTTGCGGGAACGGTGGTTTTATTCACCGCGCTCTTTGAGTTCGAATCCCTCAGGAGGGGAAAACTCGCCATCGTGGAGCCTGTTCTCGGATTCGAACTTCCCGTTACCATAGGCCTCTCGACGCTTATCTGGGGAGAGACGCTTTCCCTTCCGCAACTCATTCTTTCCTTCGTGACGTTCGTCGGAATACTGCTCGTCGTGACGACCCATCACGCCCACCTCCATTACCGCAAAAGAATGAAGTTCGAAAAAGGAGTGATTCTCGCGGGAATCGGCGCGATCGGCATGGGGCTTTTCAACTTTCTCGTGGGGGTGGGAAGTCAGGAAACGTCTCCGCTCCTCACGGTCTGGTTTACGAACCTCCTCTTTACCGCCGTCTGCTTCGCTTACCTCGCGAGAAAAGGCTCTCTCGGCGAACTCGTCCGGGACGCAAAGAAAAATCCGCTCCCCGTCTTCGGGGTATGCTTCTTCGACAACATCGCATGGATCTCGTTTGCGACGGCGACAACGCTCATTCCCATCGCCGTTGCGACGACTATCAGCGAAAGTTATATCGTGCTCACCGTGCTCCTCGGTCTTTTTGTGAACAAGGAGAAGATAGCCTGGCACCAATATTTCGGAATTGCGGTCACGATCGCGAGCATCATCTTTCTCTCGGCGATAAGCGAATAGGGAAAATAAAAAAGCAAGCAGGAATCCGGCAGTCCGGCATCGGCCCGAAAACATCCCACTCTCCCATCGCCCTTTCCCGTTCGGGTCGTTGGTGCGGTTTTAAAATTAGAAATTGAAAATTAAAATCGCCGCTTGAGGCGATTTTCCCCATGTCCCCCCACTAGGACTCGAACCTAGAACCAACTGCTTAAGAGGCAGCTGCTCTACCAATTGAGCTATGGAGGGAGCTTTCTCAGATTAATCGCTCCATCATTTTTGGTCAACGATTCCGCAAAAATCAAAAGGCGCTTTTTTCACGGCATGATATGCAATATCATAGAAGCATCATGATAAAAAAGGTGGTCATCGCGGCGGCGGGGAAGGGAACGCGCATGCTTCACCTCGCGACCGACAAACCGAAACATCTCATCGCGGTGAACGACCGTCCTTTTTTGTATTACGTGCTCACAAACCTGAAAAAGGCGGGTATCGATGAAATGATTCTTGTCGTGGGACACAAAAAAGAGCGCATGGCGGAGTTCGCGGAAAAACATAAGCGCGAATTCGACATCACGCTCGTCGATCAGTTTGCGCTCGCCGGAACGGAAAAATACGGCACCGCGATTCCCGTCGCCTGCGCGAGGGCCTTTGTCGGCGGAGAGGATTTTGTCGTCATCTTCGGCGACAACCTCTATTCCCCGAAAGACATCTCGAACGTCGCGCAAGAAGACGCGTTTAATTACGTAAGCGGATTCCGCCATGATCATCCGGAAAAATACGGAGTCTTTCTCCACGACGGAGAATTTCTGAAAGACGTAATCGAGAAACCGAAAGAATTCGTCTCGGACATCATCAATACCGGACTTATGAAATTCACGCCGGAGATTTTTGACGCCATCACCCGCGTCGGCGTCTCCCCGCGCGGCGAATATGAACTCACGGACGCGATCCGTGCGCTCGCGGAGAAAGGGAGGGTAAAGATAAGAAAAATCGAGGACTACTGGTTCGACTTCGGAAATCCCGACGACGTCAAAAAAATCTCGGAATTTTTGAATGAAAAATAAAACACCCGACCTCTGGAAAGGTCTGGGTGTTATTTAATTTTTTGCAATCAATCGAACTTAAATTTTCCTTCGCTGTCGATTTTCTTTGCCAGTCCCGACATATCATTTGCTTGGACAAAAATCCCTACCTCCGCCGAGTGCGGAGACTGGGAACTTGATGCCACCGGGGCGTAATACACGTGTATCTTTTCGAAACACACGGTGTCGCCCAGGGCGATGAATTTTTCTTCCTGATATCTTAGCTTGTGCATGCCCGTATTCCCCACAAGCAACACGTGTATCCGTTCGTGGTATCCTCTCTCGGCAAGAGTTTCCACGGTTATCCGTGTTGCGTTCGCATACCCGGTATAAAACACCGGAGCTTCGACTATTCTTCCGAGATAAAGGAAGTTAGTTTCTTTGGTCACGGCTTCTTTGCGGTTCCTGTCACCGCAGCCGGTAAACGCGATTAAAAACACAACGACGGACAAAAAAGCGATTTTTTTCATCCCAAACTCCTTTTTTAATGATTTTTTAACGTTTTATGCTGTTTTAATTATAACACTCAGATTTGAAAAAGTCAATATTTATGAGCAAGGGCACTCAAAAAAACGCCGGAAATCGTGTATAATATGCGCGAAATATGCCCTCCGTCACGCTCCAAACCCCTCTCTCTTCCATACACGGCATCGGGCCGCGCTTTCTTCAGAAATTCAAAAAACTCGGCGTCGAAACGGTACGCGATCTCCTCTGGCACTTTCCGTCCCGGTACGAAGATTTCTCCGCGGTCACGGATATCGCCGATCTCGTCCCCCGCGAGGAATGCACCGTCCGCGGATTCGTGCGGAAGCTCGAGATGCGGCGCGCGTGGCGGAAGCGCATGTTCATCCTCGAGGGGATCGTCGAGGATGCGACAGGCGCCATCCGCGTCGTGTGGTTTAACCAGACATACATCAGAAACGTGCTCTCCGAAGGAACTCCCGTGAATCTCTCGGGAAAGGTAAGCGTTTCGAGGGACGGCGAAATGTATTTTTCAAATCCGACGTACGAAATCCCCTCGAAACGCAACGAAGAGACGAAGCACACCGGACGCATCGTTCCCGTATATCCCGAAACGAAGGGTCTCACGTCGAAAGGGATACGCTACATCGTAAAACCCCTTCTCGAACGCGTCGGAAATCTCGAAGAGACGCTCCCGGAAGAGATCGTCGAGACGTTCGGATTCGCTCCGCTCTCCGAAGCGATCCGCGCCGTCCATTTTCCCGACACCATAGAAGAAGGGATCGAAGCGCGGAAACGTTTCGCATTCGAAGACCTTTTCTTCCTTCAGCTCTTTCTCCTGAAAGAGCGTATGCGCGTGAAACGGGAAAAAGCGCACGCAACCCCGACCGACGCCGAAAGCGTAAGGAAGTTTCTCGGCACGCTTCCTTTCGAACTCACGCAATCGCAAAAGAAATCTCTCTGGGAGATCCTCAAAGACATGGAGCGCTCTTCGCCGATGAACCGGCTCCTTCAGGGGGATGTCGGGTCCGGAAAAACCATAATTGCCGCGATTGCCGCGCGCGGGGCGGCGCGCGCGGGATTTCAAACCGCATTTATGGCGCCCACGGAAATCCTCGCGCGACAGCATTATGAAACGATGCGAACGATTTTCGCCGATGAGGATATAGGAGTCGCGCTTCTTACGGGAAGCGAGGCGCGCGCCGCGTACGGAAACGGACTCGAAACGGAACTTAAAAAGCCGGACCTTGCGCGTGAGATTGCGAAAGGAGCTCTTTCCGTCGTGATCGGAACGCATGCGCTCATCGCGGAGTCGAAAAAGAAAAAGTCCGTTCCCTTTGCGCTCCTCGGCCTCGTTGTCGTGGACGAACAGCATCGCTTCGGCGTGCGGCAGAGAGCAAAGATCATCGAACCGGACGAACACGGATATGCGCCGCATTTTCTCTCGATGTCCGCGACACCGATCCCCCGCACGCTCTCGCTCACGCTCTGGGGCGATCTCGACATTTCGCTCATTGACGAGCTTCCGAAAGACAGAAAGCCGATTGTCACAAAGGTCGTATCCCCCGAAAACCGCGGGCGTGCGTACGAATTCATCCGGAAAGAGATAAAAACGGGACGTCAGGCGTTTGTCGTATGCCCGAGAATAGAACCGGCGGCGGCTGAGGGAGTTCTCACCGCGAAAGAATATGAGACCCTGCAGATACGGTCGGTAACCGAAGAATACGAAAGACTTTCGAAAACGATCTTCCCCGACCTCGCGGTCGCGATGATCCACGGAAAGCTCAAAGCGAGGGAAAAAGAGAGAATTATGCGCGAATTCGGGGAAAATAAAATAAACATCCTCATATCGACCGCAGTCATCGAAGTCGGCGTGAACGTCCCGAACGCAACGATCATGATGATTGAAGGAGCGGACCGCTTCGGTCTCGCCCAACTTTACCAATTCAAGGGGCGCGTCGGACGGGGAGGTCATCAGTCATATTGCCTGCTCTTTTCGGATTCGTCGTCGGACGCGACAAAGAAGCGCCTTCTTTCCATTGTTGAGGCGAGAAACGGATTTGAACTTGCGGAACGCGACCTCGCACTTCGCGGTCCGGGACAATTCATCGGAAGCGAGCAGACCGGCATGCCCGATCTCGCAATGAACGCCCTCCGCCATCCGGAAGTTATGAAAGACGCGCGGAGCGCCGCGATGAAAATCATCACATCGGATCCCGACCTTAAAAAAAACGAGACAATCAACATTCGCCTTTCGGAAATTTCCCGGAAAATACACCAGGAATGAATATTCAAGGGAACTTTCTTTTTCGAAAGAATGGCCTACACTAAGACACGTGCATTTCGGGCTGTATTTCATCCCGGGCATTCGGATAAAATATAAAAAAGGTATTTATATTTTTCCTCATTTCGGGCTGTAAGCATGGCGCTTTCATCCCGGGCATTCGGATAAAATATAAAAAAGGTATTTATATTTTTCCTCATTTCGGGCTGTAGTATACCGGTAGTACGCATGCATGGGGTGCATGTAGACCGGGTTCGATTCCCGGCAGCCCGACAAAAATCCCGCCAGTCCACGGACTGGCGGGATTGTTTATTCTTCGTTTTTTCTCTCTCCCTCCTGTCTCTCACCGCACCACGGACAATACCACTCATCCCTTTCCGATGGCGCATCGCCTATTGTCCACCATTTCAAACATTTTCCGCATTGAAAATGTGAAAGTGTTTCGCTGCTGCGTTCCATAAGAAGTACCGTCTTTACACGTGCAGATATCTCCTTACCGCCACGATACTCGAAAGAATCCCGAGGCCTACGCCGAAAAGGAGCTGGTAAAAGAAAAGAGAGACGAAATTCGCGTTGAAATATCCCTGGAGATTCATTTCGGGAATGAATTTGACGATATACGGCGACGCGAAACTCACCGCCGGCACGAGTATGAGAAAGCTCAAAATGGAGGCGATCACGGCGTCAATGATGCCCTCGACCACGAACGGGCCCCTGATGAAGTTATTCGACGCTCCGACGAGACGCATGATTCCTATCTGTTCGCTCGTGGAAAATATGGCGAGACGTATCGTGTTAAACGTGATCACGATTGCGAGAATGGAAAGGAAGACGGTAAGGATCGCGCCGGTGTTCTTTATCGTATCGACGAGAGAAACGAGACGGTCGATGACGATATGATTCTGGGCATACGTAACCTTCTCAATGAGATCTTTGTATACGGGCTTGTCGAGATATTCCGCGATGGTGCCGTAATTCCTGGGATCGTTCGCTTTGATGTTTATCGAAGAGAGCAGGGGGTTTTCATCGAGCTGTTCGAGTGTTTGGAGGATCACATCGTCATCCTCGTGGCTCTTCTTGAATTCCACAAGCGCCTCGTCCCGGGATACGTATTGGACGTCTTTCACCTCCACGAGCGCCTCAAGCGATTTCTTGATGTTCAGAATCGAATCCTCGGAAACATTGCTCTTGAAATAGACGCTGATATCGATTTTCTCCTGGAGAGATTCAACCGCCGATTTGGCAACGACGTTAAAAAGAATAAGACCCTCAAAAACAACGAGCGCAAGGATCATAATGATGATGGTCGACGCGGAAAGCCATCCGTTCCGGATGAATCCGTTGAACCCGTATTTTATGATTCTTGAAAGTTTTACAATCATGCCAATAGTATTTAAATTAAGTTTTGATATGTGAGATATCCTGCGACGTTATCTTGAAATTTCAACCGATCCCTTATCCTATAATAAACCGTCCGTTCGCTTCATCCTTTATCACCTTCCCGTTTTCGAGGGTGATGACCCGCTGACCGAGGGTGTTCACGATTTCCTTGTCGTGCGTCGCGAGCAACACGGTGCTCCCAAGCTCGTTGATTTTCGTGAGAAGCTTGATGACCTCCCACGTATTGAACGGGTCGAGATTTCCCGTCGGCTCGTCGGCGATGAGCACGTCCGGACGATTGATCATGGCGCGGGCGATCGCAACTCTCTGTTTCTCTCCGCCGGAAAGTTCCGTGGGAAAATTATGCGCTTTTTCCCTCAACCCCACCATCTCAAGCACCTGCGGCACGAGGTCGTTTATCTCCCGCTGCGGACGGCCTTCGACCTCGAGAGCGAATGCGACGTTCTCAAAGCATGTTTTTTTTGAAAGAAGCCTGAAATCCTGGAAGATGACCCCGATATGCCTCCGAAACTCCGGCATCTCCTTCGATCTGAGCTTATTCACCTCATATGAACCGAAAAAGACCTGGCCCTTCGTGGGCCTCTCCTCCCCGATCAGAAGTTTTATGATAGTCGATTTTCCCGCTCCCGACCGTCCGACAAACGAAACAAATTCGTTCGGTTGTATCTTGAAATTCACCTTGTCGAGCGCGACCGATCCGTGGTTATACGTCTTCGTTACGTTCTGAAATATGATC
>DYGP01000005.1:0-2314 GCA_020724685.1 Candidatus Paceibacter sp. | reverse complement strand
TTTTGGCCGGCGGGACAATAAAACCGAGCCTCTCGCTCTTTACCGTCAATTATACCAGCATCCCCGGAAAATGCATGTCGGGGATGTGGGTAAGTCAAAAGCGGAGACAGTTACTTTTTCTTTCCGAAAAGAACGTCCAAATTGCCGTCGAGAACCTCCTCGACGCGCGAATTCTTCTCTCCGGTCCGATGATCCTTCACCTGCTTGTAAGGGTGCAGGACATAAGACCGTATCTCGTGTCCCCATTCGGGTTTCACTTTTATTTTCAGATTTTCAACCGCAGTTTCGTGTTTTTCTTTCATGAGCTCGAGCAGTTTTATTTTTAAAATCTCGATTGCCTTGTCCCTGTTTGCGCTCTGGGCGCGCTCGCTCTGGGAAGAGACGACGATGCCCGTCGGAAGATGCACCGCACGGACCGCGGTTTCCACCTTGTTCACGTTCTGCCCTCCCGGACCGGACGATCGGAAAAATTCGATCTTCAGGTCTTTCTCCGGAATCTTCACCGAAGAGAGTTCGGGGGCTGGTATCGCGGGAACGATCTCAACGAGAGCAAAGGATGTATGCCTGAGTTTTTTCGCGTCGAAAGGGGAAATCCGTACGAGGCGGTGCACTCCGTGATCGGATTTCAGCGCTTCATAAACCTCCTGCCCTTTTATGTGAAGCATCCTGTCGTCGATATTTGTCGATTTCCACCCCTTCCGGTCGGCATACCGCGCATACATCCGAAAAAGCATGTCGGCCCAGTCCTTCGCATCATCCCCTCCCGCTCCGGCGAGCACGGAAAGGTAGACGCCGTTGTATTTTCCAGTTTCCATAAGAGAATTAAAACATAAAAAACCGTCATATTCGAATCCGGCGGGATATCAAAACATCCCTTTCGGGATGTTTTTTGAGCCACCTCCGAGACTCGAACTCGGGACCCCATCTTTACGAAAGATGTGCTCTACCAACTGAGCTAAGGTGGCGTTTCTCGGATTATTGCAATCCAAGAAGGGATTTTATTTTTGGTTTGTCAAAGCCGATTACAATCGTTCCATTCACTTCGATAACCGGAACCCCGAGTTGTCCCGACTTCTGGATCATGTCGCTCTGAGCATCCATGTCCTCAGCGACGTTTTTTTCCTCAAAAACGACGTTGTTTTCGGAAAAAAAAGCTTTCGCCATTTTGCAATACACGCAGGACGGAGTCGTATAAATCGTTACGTTCGCCATTGGATTCTTCGATAAAAAGACCGATCCGACATATCGGCACACAAGGAATATATCATACGGATTCCCGCTCGTCCATAACTTCGAGATCCTTTCGTATCTCCCTGAACTCATTCTCAACCTCTTTCATTCTTTCTTTGAGCTCCCTGATGAGAAACGCCCCCTCCTTCGCCTTTTCAAGGCCTTTTTCGACGTCGATATCCTCCTGTTTTTCGAACCATGATACGATCGCCGAAAGTTTCTCGAGTTTCGCTCCGATTCCCGTTTTCTGCGTTTTTTTTGGTTTTTGGTCCATTGTTCCCATGCGTACCATTATGCCACATCTTCGACCGATGCGCCGAACGCACCGTCGGAAACTTTCACAATCACCGCATCCCCTTTCCTCACCTGCGCGACGTTTTTTATCACCCTTCCCGTTCCGTCCGAGACGATGCTGTACCCGAGACGCAAATTCCTTTCGGGACTCATCGCCGCGATTATTTTTTCCGCTGAAGCGCATGCGGCCGCGTCTCTTCGCAACGCTTCGGAAAATGTCCGTATGATCATCTCCGAGTATTCTCTTGAGCGGATACGCAGATAATGCATCGCCGCAAGGCATTTTCCCGCGGCATTTTCCAGCGTTCCGTAAACTCCCCGCATGGCGCGTTCCGACCCGGCGCGTATTTCCCGTTTCGCCCGCAGGACGTCGTCAAAAAGGCGTTTCCACGAATCGTTCACGATCATTGCGGCGAACGAAGGTGTTGAGGTGGCATAATCGCTCGCCATGCTTGCGATGGGAACATCCCGATCGTGCCCGATCCCCGCGATGACGGGAATCCTCGAGCCGAATATCTCCCGCGCAACGATTTCGTTGTTGAAAGGCTGGAGATCCTCAAGACTCCCTCCGCCTCTTATGAGCACGATGACGTCGCATTCGGGAATACGCGCGTTGATCCGTCTGATGGCCTCGGCGATGTGTTCATGCGCCCGCGCGCCCTCCACGCGGACATCGTAAAGATACAGGCGGAGTCCGAACGGTTTCAGGTTCTTCCGGAAATCGTCGATAACCGCCCCGGTTTTCGACGTGACAATCCCCACGGTCCGTATGAATTCGGGGATTTCCCGT
>DYGP01000076.1 GCA_020724685.1 Candidatus Paceibacter sp. | reverse complement strand
CATGTTCGTGAGAAAGACGGTTGCGGGGACGATTTTTCTTTTTTGCGCCACCGCGCTTTTGTGGACGATCACGATCGTATCCAACATGAACGAGATAAAAACGGCGTTTGCGTACGGCGCGGAAAGCATCGTCGAGAACTTCTCCTCGTCGGTCGAAGCGCTCAGGGAATTCAGGCCGTATGACGCAGTGGCGTTTCTTAAGAAAAACGATCGCGATATCGCGGCCCTCTCCGGTGTCCTTGAAAAAAGTTACGGCGATGTCGTTCTGAGAGCTCTCGGGGCGGTAATCCCGTCGTTTAAAAAAGCGGCGACCCTTCTTTCAGAAATCCGGACGCTCAACGGGAATTTCACCGAACTTACCGAAGAAATCGGAAACCTTCAGTCTTCGGGAATGCGAAACTTTCAGAGCGACGGCGATGCGTTCCTGCGTTCAATCACGTCCATACGGGGCAAAATATCGGATATCTCGAGACGCATCGAGATCATAAGAAACGATTTTTCCGCGGTGAGCGGGATTTCAAGCCGTTTCGACGCGTACGAAGAAAGGGTAAGCGAAGAATATTTGAAATACAGCGGCCAGCTCCACGAATTGGACGCGTTTCTCGGGGGCGTTCTCGGGTTGCTCGGCTCGGAGAATGACAGACACGTGCTGGTTCTGTTCCAGAATGCGGCGGAGGTCCGTCCCGGAGGGGGATTCGTGGGGAGTTACGCCGACGTGGTCATACGGAAGGGACAGCTCCAGTCGATCGACGTGCGGGACGTTTACGACCCCGACGGTCAGCTTGATCTGAAGGTGGTGCCGCCGCACGAGATAAAGACGATGAGCACCGACTGGGGCGCGAGGGATGCGAACTGGTTTTTCGATTTTCCGACTTCCGCGCGCGCCATCCTGTATTTTCTCGAAAATTCGAAGATGTATTCCGAGAAGGAGGTCGTTTTCGACGCCGTCGTGGGACTCAATATAAACGTACTCGAGAGCATCCTTTCGGTCATAGGGCCGGTTCCCATGGAGGAATACGGAGTCGTTATCAGCGAGGATAATTTCCTGAAGGAGATACAGCGCGAGGTGGAAACGGGAGACGATAAAAGAGCAGGAGAGCCGAAGAGGATATTGAAAGTGCTCGCGCCCATAATTCTCGAGCGCCTGGGCGGACTCTCGGAATCTCAATCCCGGATACTTATGGAACGCGTTTCCGAACATTTTTCCGGGAAAGACGTCATGATATACGCGAAAGACCAGAATGTTTCGAATTTCATCGCTTCGGTCGGAGCGGGAGGGGAGGTATATCAGTTGCCGAACAGTTTTTGGGGGAGTTATGTCGCCGCGGTGAACGCGAACATCGCGGGAGGAAAAAGCGACGTATTCGTGAAACAGACGATCGAAGCGAGGATCGACGTTGATTCGGGAGGAAGCGTGTTTTCCGACGTCGGTATCTCGAGGGCGCACACGGGAGACAAGGAAAAAGACCCGTGGTGGCGGGCGACGAACAAAAACTTCATTCAGCTTTACACGACTCCCGGATCAACCCTCGTTTCCGTGAAGGGAAACGATGTGAAAAATCTCGTGTCGCGGTTCGATTATGACGCCGAAGGATACGAAAGATATCCCGATCTCGAAAAAATAGAAAAGACGAAGATATACCAGACGGCATACCAGACATGGGCGATGCAAGCATTCGGAAAAACCGCCTTCGGCACGTGGTTCAATGTTCCCGCGGGGCAGGAAAAGACGCTTTCCATTCGGTATCATACGCCGGCGACGAACGATTTTAATGTTTCGAAAGGGAACGTCTTCACCTTTATTTTCGAAAAGCAGTCGGGAGTTCCCACAGGAATCAAGGCGACGATAAGCGCGCCGCTCGGTTACATCTGGGAGGAATCGCGAAGCCCATTTTACGTATACGAAGAAACGGACGCTCCTTCCCGCGCGATCGTGAAGCTCACACTCGGGAAATAATCATGGAAAAGGCATTAATACGGAATTTCGTCATCATCGCCCACATCGATCACGGGAAATCGACGCTCGCCGACCGGCTTTTGGAGCATACTCATACCGTCGAGAACAGGAAAATGAAGGCGCAATATCTCGACCAACTCGAACTTGAGCGCGAGCGGGGAATCACGATAAAGATGGCGCCTGTCCGCATGATGTACACGGTACATCATGCGGAAACCCGAATTTCGAATAATGAGTTTCGAGATCAGTCAAAAATCCAAAATTC
>DYGP01000075.1 GCA_020724685.1 Candidatus Paceibacter sp. | reverse complement strand
ATCGAAGACGGGACGTTCTTCTCGAAAAAAGGTTTGCTTGACGCCTTCGAGCACGCGAAATCGAACGGATCGGCCGTTCATCTCGTCGGACTCGTGGGGGAAGGGATCGTCCATTCCGCGACCGCGCATCTTTTCGCGCTTATCGACGCGGCGAAACGAAACGGATGTGAAAATCTTTTCCTTCATCTTTTCACGGACGGACGCGACAGCGCTCCCACGGCATCCCTGAAAACGATTGAAAAAATAAACGAACACATCGCGGCGCAAAAAATCGGATCCATCGCGAGCGTTTGCGGACGCAGTTACGCAATGGACAGGGACAAGCATTGGGAAAGAACCGAAGAAGCCTACCGAATCCTTACAAACCCCGGCGCTTCGGACGCTATAGAAGAAGGATTGAAAAAAGCCCACGCGGCAGGGACGAGCGACGAATTCATAAGGCCGTTCGCTGTGCGGGGAAATGAACGCCCCATACGCGATAACGACACGGTGATATTCTTTAATTTCAGGGAAGACCGCATAAGACAACTCCTCAGAGCGTTCGTCGACACCTCGTTTTCGGAATTCAAAACCGAGGCGCTGAAGAATCTCTTCGTCCTGACAATGACCCGGTACGACGACACGCTTCCGGTGCAGGCGGTGCTTTTCGAGAAAGAACTCGTAGAAAATCCCCTGGGGAAAGTCCTTTCGGACAACGGAAAAACGCAACTGCGCATCGCGGAGACGGAAAAATATGCGCACGTGACCTATTTCTTCAACGGACTCAAGGAGAACCCCTTCCCGAATGAGTACCGCGTGCTTATCCCCTCGAAAAACATCATGCACCACGAGGAACGGCCGGAAATGATGGCCTCCGCGATAACCGACAGGGCGATACTCGCGATGAACGAAGGAGCATTCGATTTCATACTCATAAATTACGCGAATCCCGACATCGTCGCGCATTCGGGAAAATACGACGCGACCGTGAAGGCGGTCGAGGCGGTGGACAAGGAGATCGGGAGACTTCTCCGGACCGCGCTCGAAGGAAATCACGTTCTGGTCATCACATCCGATCACGGAAACGCTGAATGCGTCATAAACCTTCTCACCGGAGAGATTGAAACGAAACACGATTCGAACCCCGTCCCTTTTTACGTCGTGGCAAAGGAATTCGCCAAGAAAAAGGAGGGGAACTCGCGGATTCCCACCATCGGGATCCTTTCGGACGTGGCGCCGACCATACTCGCCCTCATGAAAATCCCGAAACCGAGAGAAATGAACGGCGAAAACCTTCTTGAGCAGATGATCTACCTCTAAAAAGAGGGGTGGATATGTGGTACAGTTAAGATGCGAAAATGAAATTCATCGGAAAAATAATCGTTCAGGTGGCCTCGAACGTCGTCGCCCTCTATGCCGCGGTAAACTTCATCGACGGAGTGGTTTTTTCGGGAGGATTCGACGACCTCATGATCGCCGCCGTGATTCTCGCCGCGATAAACATGTTTGTGAGGCCCGTCCTGAAACTCGTGTTCGGACCGATCATCGTGCTTACACTCGGACTCTTCGTGCTCGTCATCAACGCGCTCTCGATATACATCCTTGACATCATAAGCAATCCTCTTACAATACAGGGGTACATACCCCTTTTCCTCGCTTCGCTTCTCATAGGAATAGTCAATTTCATCATCACAGCAAGCGGGAAGGCGGTTTATAAAGAACAATAAAATGGACATATTTTCCATCGTTGAAATCGTGGTTGCCGTGCTCCTCATGGCCTCAATCCTCATTCAGGAACGCTCAAGCGGGCTTTCCGGGGTATTTGGAGGGAGCGGAGACGCTTCGTACCAGACCCGTCGTGGGATAGAAAAGGGAATCTTCGGAGCAACAATCGTTCTTGCGGTTCTCTTTGCGGCGCTTGCGCTTATAAAACTGCTGGGAATGTAAGTCAGCGGAATCTTCTGTTCCGCAATGTCCGCATAAACTTCCGTATTCATGGACCTTATTCGAAACTTTTTGCACGTTCTGACGAAAAAGGAATTGCGCGTTTTTCTGTATGCCTGTGCCGCGATCGCAGTCGCAATCGTATTGAGAAGCGGGATAGGGATTCAGGAACACAGTTCGTTCGTTCCTGTGAAAGGCGGTGAACTCCGGGAAGGAATGGTTGGTCAGCCGATATTCGTAAATCCGGTGTTTTCGGAAAACCAAGTCGATCAGGACATCAGCGCCCTCGTTTTCTCCCCCCTTA
>DYGP01000074.1 GCA_020724685.1 Candidatus Paceibacter sp. | reverse complement strand
ATTCCGTTCACGAAATCCCAATTGAGCGTTTTGAAGAATGCTTCGATATACGCCTTTTTGTTTGTTCCGTGGTCCATGAAAAACGCGTGTTCATACATATCCATCGCGACAAGCGGAGACGCTCCCCACACCGCCCCGACGTTCTGCGCATCCATACCGTAGTTGTGGAGCCGCATATCCTTCCAGTCATACGCGAGTATCGCCCATCCTCGCGCGGACATCCCCGTCGCGACAAAATCCTCCTTCCACGCGTCATACGATCCGAAATCCCGCTCAATCATCTCAAGAATCTTTCCCTTCGCGACGCCATCTCCCCCAAGAAGCGGAAAATAGAATTCATGGAGCTTCATCCCGTTCACCGCAAATGTTTCCTCGCGCTTCAATTCCCCTATGTAGCTGTAGACCGCGTTCGCTTCCGACTTGTCCGCCTCGGCGATCTTCTTCTGTATCTCGTTTGTCTTCTTTACATACCCCTCATAAAGCTTCTGGTGCTCCTCGACCGACTTCAAACTTATCCCCTCAAGATCGTTCTTGAGCTCAAGAGGATTCGCCGTGTAATCTTTGTGTTCCATATTTCTTATTTTTTGCTTGCCCGCCTGTATGTGAAACTTTTAGCGGGTTTTTTCCGACGTATTCATGATACCACACATTGCGCTGATTGACACATCAGTTTAAATAATTTAGAATAATTCCAGCTTTTTTCACCATAAATGAGGTCTGCCATGGATAAGAAAAAATTGATATCCCATCGTGCGGCGGGATTGACCGTTATCGGCGCACTTGGTACGAAATTAAATCTCGTAACCGTGAGTCCCCCGAAATCGATCGTGCTTACGCTCGCCGAAGCGAGGTTTTCCCCGCCTGCGTACGTAAATCCGCCGGCGGAATTTTGAGCAAAAACGCCCGAGGACAACAGGGAAAAAACGAGAAACAAAAGCATTCGTTTCATTTCGAAACCTCCTTTGGTGATTTGTATTTATTTGTTAAGACAGTTTATTTCGCTGTACTAAAAATAATACAAATAAAGCAATCTGTCAATCATCTTCCCTTTTTGTCCGATTCCCTGAGAATCCTCAATTCATCCCTCAAAATCGCCGCCAATTCAAAGTCGAGCGCGTCGGCGGCGCGTTTCATCTCGGATTCTTTTTCCTTTATCAGCGCGTCGCGTTCTTTTTTTGATTTCGGCACCGGCGCGGTCTCGAGTTTCAGTATATCGTCAACCGGAAGAATGTCTTTTATCTCCTTTACGATCGTCGTCGGCGTGATGTTGTGCTTTTTGTTGTATGCGATCTGGATCTTCCTCCTCCGATCCGTTTCGCGCACCGCCCGTTCTATGGATCCCGTCATCGAATCCGCATACATCACCACCTCTCCGCGCACGTTACGCGCCGCACGCCCGATAGTCTGTATGAGCGACGTCTCGCTCCTGAGAAACCCTTCCTTATCCGCGTCAAGAATCGCGACGAGCGACACTTCCGGAAGATCGAGTCCCTCACGGAGAAGATTGACCCCCACAAGCACGTCAATCTCCCCCTTTCTGAGTCTTGTGAGTATTTTAATGCGATCGAGCGTTTTTACGTCGCTATGGAGATACGTCACCCGCACCCCCCTTTCTTCAAGGTATCCCGCAAGATCTTCCGCCATGCGCTTTGTGAGCGTCGTCACGAGCACCCGCTCCTTTTTTCCCGATTCGGGATTCGCGCACGCCTCAATGCGAGGGATGAGATCCTCAATCTGCCCCACGACGGGGCGGATGGTGATCTTCGGATCGACAAGGCCCGTCGGACGGATGATCTGTTCCACCACGCTTCGGCTTTTCTTCTTTTCGTATTCTCCCGGCGTCGCAGACGTGAAAATTACCTGTCCGATCCGCTCCTCGAATTCGCCAAACCGAAGCGGGCGGTTGTCTGCCGCGGACGGGAGGCGGAATCCGTACTCGATAAGCGTCTTTTTTCTCGACGCGTCGCCTTCGAACATTCCCCGTATCTGCGGCACCGTCACGTGCGATTCGTCGATAACGGTGAGAAATCCGTCTCTGGGAAAATAATCGAGAAGCGTGTCGGGCGGCGCCCCTTCGGGACGCCCCGAGAGATGCCGCGAATAATTCTCAATGCCGTTGCAATATCCCACCTCCTTCATCATTGCGATATCGAACTTCGTTCTCCTCTCAAGCCGTTCCGCCTCGAGAAGAAGTCCTTTTTTTTCGAAATACGCGAGACGCTTTTCCATCTCTTTCCGTATTTCCTTCACCGCGCGGTTTCGATCATCGACGGGCGTGATGAAATGTTTTGCCGGAG
>DYGP01000004.1 GCA_020724685.1 Candidatus Paceibacter sp. | reverse complement strand
TTTGTATATTGCTTATTCAGAATGCAGTATTCTTTTTTTCTCAGTCCGACCGATCCGAAACAAAAGTTTGAATCGAAACAGTAGTAGCAATACTGCATAAAGCTGCAGGTCCAGCAGAGGTTCGAACACACATAATGCGAAACGTCTATTCCCGCGTTCATCGAGTTATAGAGCAACTCGGCGTTCCGTCCCGCGGTGTCAACATCCATACAGTCCTTCGCGTTCCGCCACACATGGACTCCGTATTTCGAATCCTCCGAATCATAACAATGAAAACAATACGTGCAGTTCTTGCTGTTCTTCATGTAGTTTCCGCTTGATCCCGGAGCATTCACGATCTCGGCGTATTTTTTCGGTTGCGTCTTTTCGAACGCGTCGAATTCTTTCCTTAGCTTTTCGACTCCTTCATGCGTATCAAGTTTCGCTTCCTTCAGAAACGCGCGGTATTCCTCTTCCGAAAGAGGTTTGTTAAATACGTGAAATTTTTTGCTCCGGAGATTTACGCATCCGATGCAGTCGGAACAATCCCTGCAGTCAAGAAGGAAATAACTGTCCCTGCAATCGTGGCATCCTTTGCTGTAAAAGATCTTATACGAATCGTAACAATCGTCGCTCTCGTACGAAAGTTGTGTTTTTGACGCAAATGAAACATCAATGCAATCCCTGCATTCCTGTATCCAATAGCAATGCGCGCATCCCTCGTTATTCGACGACTCCACGATCATGTAGCAATCCTTATTGTCCGCAGAAATGTTGAGATATTCTGAGTTCACGCTCCGCACGTGCATGAGCGCCACCTTCGGAACCTCTTTCCAGAGTTCTTCGAATTGTTCGAGAAAAGAACGGTTCGGATCATAGTTCCTTCCGTAATTCAGCGGATCCCATCCGTCGGAAAACCAGCAATCATAGCACCATACGCGATATGATTTATTCGGGCTATACATCGAAACCGTGTCGCGGTCGCATCGATCACACTTTCGTTTATAAAAAACGCGCTCATTCCTGAACGCAAGTCTTCTCTGTGCCCGGCAAAGCGGACACATTTGCGGCGAAGGGACATCTATTTTCGCATAAAAATCGGCATCCCCGCTCGTGACAACAAATTCATCGCCGCAATGAGAACACGTTTTCTTTTCTTCTCCGGTCATTGTCGTTATTCTACCCCAAAATCACCCCGCCGCCCAACATCTCGCGGTTCCCGTTTTCGTCCGCATTCTCGGAGTAAAATACGGCGGACTGCCCCGGCGCGACGAATTTTACCGGTTCAGAGAACCGTACCCGGCAATCGGTGACCGGCAATGCGGGTTCTTTTTCCTCACGATTTGCCGATTGCGTCTCACTGATTACAAGTGTTGCTTTTACCGGAAGTTGTCTGTAACGCACCTTTACATACACATCCATTCTACGATTCGCGCGAATCGTAGAATGGATTTCCTGAGTGATGAAATGGACTCCTGTAAGTGTCGCTTCTTTTTTGAAAAGCGCGGGGTTGTCGTCCCCCTCAACGACAGTGAGCGTGTTTGTTTTTATGTCCTTGTCGGAAACATAATACGGCAGTCTATCTTTGTGCTTCGAATTTTGTGATTTGGAGTTTATTTGAAAATTGTCTCCCTGTGGGAGATGTCCCGAAGGGACAGAAATTGGAAATTGGAAATTAACATTTATATGCCTCTGTCCTATGGTATAGAACTGCACTCCGTCGTGTTCGCCAATCTTGTTCCCGTCAATGTCCACCACATCGCCCTTCTTCGGGTCGACGTATTCTCTCAAAAAATCCGGAAGCTTCACCTTTCCGAGAAAGCAGATGCCTTGAGAATCCTTCTTGTCCGCGTTCGGCAATCCAGCTTTTCTCGCGATCTCCCTCACTTCCGCCTTCGTATATTCCCCTATCGGGAAGAGGCAGCACCTGAGCTGCTCCTGCGTAAGCGTCCAAAGAAAATACGACTGGTCCTTGGCTTCGTCTTTCGCGGTCAATAATCGGTAATTTACAGCCGGTACTGTATTGGAACCTGCCGCCGGATGTTTCTGCGAAGAGTAGGACTTGGGCGTCGCCCCGGAGACACTCTGAGCGGAAACATCGGGCGGCGACAAACAAACGTAATGACCAGTCGCTATATAATCCGCCCCCAACTTCAGCGCCTTATCGAGGAAAATGCCGAATTTTATCTCCTTATTGCACATGACGTCAGGATTCGGCGTGAGTCCTTTTCGATACCCATCAATCATATACTGAACCACATGTTCGAAATATTCCTCCCGGGCATCGATTGCATAGAATGGGATTCCGAGATGGTCGGCGGCGCGGCGGGCATCCTCCGCATCCTTGTCCTGGCACCCATCAACATTGAATCCGTTGATAAATACGCCGGTGACGTCATATCCTTCATTTTTCAGCAACAACGCCGCGACGGAGCTGTCCACTCCCCCGCTCATTCCCACAAAAACTTTCTTTCTTCCTTTATTTGACATTACAACAAAAATATGCTATGATTATAGCAGTAATTCGATAACTTTCAATAACGTAAGGAAATAAAAGATGGACTCGAGAAAAACAAAAAAGATTATTCTTCTTGTCATTTCTCTAATTACCTACATAAACATAGGTAATGTGGTAGAAAAAGAAACAACATCAACGAACATGGACGTCCTGTATCAGGGTGATTGTGTTGAGATCACCCTAGAAAACAGTATCGTGGCCGGAAAGGGTCTTTGGATGGTTAGAATGGGCACAGACGAAAACAAAACGTTTCTTCCATCTTGGATAACTTTTTCACTCTGGCCCGTTGTTTTATCGATCAGCATAATATCTTGGATAGGGTGGTTCTTGTTTTTTGGTGGTATACTTGAGGGACCATATACCATTCCGATCGTGATATTTTTTGTCTTATCCACATATTCATATTTCAAATTGAAATAATACATCTTGCGCCGAATTTTCGGCGCATTTTTCTTGCCTTTTTTCGATATTTTCAATACAATAGCAACGTCGAAATCAAATTTTTGAATTTTGGATTTCAATTTTGAGATTTGAGATTTAATTTTTTATTTTTATTATTGTGTCCAAACTCGAATATAACGAACTCAAGATCGGAACGGTGTTCACGAAGAACGATGATCCCGATCCGTACAAGGTGATGGAATACGCATTCATCCGTATGCAACAGCGCAAGCCGGTCGTCCAGCTGAAAATTAAGAACCTGCTCACAGGAAAAAGCCAGGACTATACCGCGCATCAAAACGAGGACTTCCGGGAGGTGGAGATCGAGACGATGCAGGCGAATTTCATCTACCACAACAAGGGAGAGTATTGGTTCCATGAGGCGGGAAATCCGAAAAACCGCTTTTCCCTGACCGACGAGGCAATCGGCTCGGCGGGACAATATCTCAAGCCGAACACCGAAATTAAAGCGTCGAAGTTCGACGATAAAGTTATCGACGTCGAGCTTCCGATAAAAATGGAATTCAAAGTGACCGAAGCGCCTCCGGCGGTCAAGGGAAACACCGCCCAGGGAGGCACGAAACCGGTGACGATCGAGACCGGAGCGAAAATAAATGTTCCGCTCTTCATCAATCAGGACGACGTGATACGGATCAATACCCAAACCGGAGAATACGTCGAGCGTGCGGAAAAAGCATAAACGCGCGCCCGCCCCGCCGGTCCACGGACCGGCGGATTTTTTTATCCGAGATTTTTGAGCGCTTCCTGTATTTCCGACTGGAGATCCTCCACCCCTCCCGAAACTTTTCCGGGCGGGCGTTTGTCTTTCTTTTCCTCCTCCTTGAGATCCGAAAGTTTCAGCGTCGGTCCGTCGGGTTTCTTTTTCTTTTCCGTCTTTTCTTCCGCGCCCTCAAAAGGCGTTTTCATAAGCGGCTTCTTGGAAGGCAACCCTCTCTCGGGAACTTTCCGTTTTTCGTCGTCGCTGTTCCGTCCGGGTCGGTTCTTTCGCTCGTGTTCGGGAGAAAACTCGATTCCCAAAGCGACAAGGTCCTTGTATGTCTCCCGTTTCTTCCCCTGATAATTCGGAAGTCTCACGGGACGCGCCTCCCCGGACTTTATTTTTTTAAGACAGTCCTGGCAGTACACGGGACGCCCCTCTTCCGGTTCGAATGGAACGCTTGTTTCGTTTCCGCACATGGAACACGTCACGATGTGCGTTTCGGGAACGTCGCCCATTCCGCTCCATTTGTATATCTCCTGCTCAACCTGCCATCGCGGGCGGGCGTATTTTTTGCGAGACCGCTCTATGATCTGGTCGGGATCGGACGCGCTTCTCGGACCGCGGAATGGCGGAAGAGTGGAAGCGGAAAAGGGACGGGACGCGATGCCGTCGACCATAAGCTTCAGATAAATGTGCTTGTTGGGAAGATTCACCATGTCATCAATGGTGAATTCCGGACCGAATTCCTTTTCCAGGAATTCGGCGTCAGCCGCGCCGACGCGGAATGAAATCATCGTGCCGACGTTTCCAAATACGGAATCGCGCACTTTTGTCGAGACATCGGTCACCAATTGCCCGATATACTGATGCGCGAGAATGAGATCGAGCCGGTATTTCCGCGCTTCCGAAAGTATGTTCGCGAACGAATCGGTCGCGAAGTTTTGGAATTCGTCGACGTAAAGGAAGAAGTCGACGCGTTCGTCCTCGGGGATACGGACGCGTTCCATCGCCGCGAGCTGCATTTTCGTAATGAGCATGGATCCGAGAAGTTGCGAATTATCCTCGCCGATCCTCCCCTTTGAAAGGTTCACGAGAAATATTTTCGCGGTGTTCATGATGTCAAAGACATCAATCGTGCTTTTCGACTGCCCCACGATGTTTCGCACGAGCGCCGTCGAGAGGAATTGTCCGACTTTGTTCTGAATCGGGGCGATTGCTTCGTTTCTGAACTGATCGCGCCACTCTTCATATTCATGCACCCAAAAAGCCTTCACGACCGGATCTTTTACGCTCGAAACGATTGTTTCGCGGTATTCCTTGTCGACAAGCAGTCTTGTGACCCCGAGAAGCGATGATCCGGGAGTGTCGAGAAGCGCAAGAATGGTGTTGTTCAGGATATATTCCATTCTTGCCGACCAGACATTTGACCATATTTTCGTAAAAATGCCCATGAGTCCCGACGCGACAAGGTGCTTGTATTTCGGATCGGGAAGCTCCAAAACGTTGAATCCGATGTGATAGTCGATGTCCGCCGGATTGAAATATATGACATCATCCATGCGGTTTTCGGGTATTTTGTGGAGGAGTGTTTCAACAAACTCCCCGTGCGGATCGATGACGCACACGCCTTCGCCGTTCATAATGTCCTGC
This sequence comes from Candidatus Paceibacter sp., assembly GCA_020724685.1. Classification (GTDB taxonomy): domain Bacteria; phylum Patescibacteriota; class Minisyncoccia; order UBA6257; family GWB1-50-10; genus GWA2-45-9. Next base: position 13,526 of record DYGP01000004.1, on the reverse strand, counting down.
ACCATCATGTTGTGGAGCAGCGTCGTCTTTCCGGTTCCCGTCTTTCCGACGACATACATGTGCTGCCTACGATCGCTCCGTTTCACGCCAAAGAGCCGATTTGTGCTTCTGAAATCGGTACGTCCGAAATACACAACATCCTTTTCCGGCTCGAGATTCATATGATTCCTATACGGTGATTATATCTCTTCGCGGAAATCCGGTCTATAGAACGCGAATCCCGCCTCAGGGGCGGGTCTCATACGCGTCGCGTTCCGATTACCCCCACTCCTCGTTGATCAGGCCGAGCACGAAAGAGAGCGGGAGAAGAACGACGGACGTCATCGTCTTCAAAAATCCCAGCATTTTTTTTCTTAAAACTGCAATAGCGACTGCGCTCCATGATATCACGGGACGACACAATGAAAAATGTGGAAAAGTCCCCCACCTTATCGAATCACAAAACCTCCTTCTGATAGCAGGATTCGCAGTAAATTATTTCCGGTCTCTCGGGAGCGTATGACGTCTCGAATTCGTTCTGACATCCCTCTTTCATGCACTGGCGGTGCCAGAGCTTGAGGGGGTTTCTCTGGGCGAGACGCTCATAGTGGCGGCAGTTGGGGCAGAGGCGCGGGAGAGGGAGGTTCATGCGTTTGTAGAAGGAGAGCTCCTCGGGGATGATGCGGAAGGCGGTGGTGCACTGGTGGGAACAGGACCCCTTGTGCGCGCACTCGATGACCTCTTTCGTGATGGAGTCAGGGACGTCCTTGATGTGATCGGGAAGGGCGTCGGAGAGGAGGGTGGGAACGTAGTCTTTCGTGTCGGGGTCTCTCCAGGCATGCCCTTGGGACAAGGCCTCCTCTTTCGTGAGGGGGAAGTATTCCTGGGCGATCGTCTCGTTGTACGCGAAGGGAGAGAGCTCTGCGGGGAAGAATTCACCGTATTGGTATTCCCTGCCCTTTTGATCGATGTATGGCATATCCATCATATGCTGCTTGATTCGCGGGAGGAGGGATTCGTACTCCTCTTTCGTGTATTGCTTGTTCAGGATGCAGTATTGCTTGTTGCGGAGGCCGTAACACCCAAAAAGATGGCTCGACCCGTGACAATTCCAGCAATATAAAATATCGTGCGAGCCATATACCACGCCGGAAAACTTTGCGTCGGAACACTGATTAGTGTCCCAACATTCATACAATCGTTCATTATCGATGCCGCTTCCGGCGCCGATATCATAGGAATCTTTCATGGTTGCATACACCCATGTAAAAAATTTGCCGTCCTCGACCCCGCTCGCGTCGAAACAAAACTTCGCATTTTTCGAATTTTTCACATTATCCCCCGTCGTTTCGACGCAATTCACCGTATTCGCGAATTTACGGGGAAACTTGAGAGAAAAAGAATCAAACTGCCCGCGCGCTTCCGTGAATGACCTGAAGCTTCCGAAATCGAATTCCTTTATTTTTTTCTCATACTCTTCCTTCGAATATTGTTCGTTAAAAATACAGTAATTTTTATTCCGTAGCCCCACACAACAGAAACAATGCTGGCAGTTCGCGCAATCAAAAAGAAAGCGCGACTCAAGGCAATCTCTCGACTGAACAGAAAAGAAAACACGAAAGCAGCTTGTGCAACTCACACATTCACCGCACCCTTCGTTTTTGTCGCTTATATATACGCCACAGGAGTCCTTTGTGTATGCAACGCGGTTGCTATAAAACGTGTTTTCGTTTTTTCCGGAAGCTGATATCATATAACATCCCTTGTCCCACGCAGAAACATTGCAATATGAACTGTTCACGTTATTGGTAACGGAAAGCCCTATGAGAGGGATGCGGTGGAGGAGTCCGGCGAACTGACTGAAAAAAGATTTTGAAAAATCATATTCATTTCCGTATTCCAAAGGATCCCATCCATCCGACCACCAGAAACGGTCGTCATAAACAACATAATCCTTCTCCGGGGAATACATCGATACCATTTCTTCCGAATGTCCGGGAGCGGAACATTTTCTTTTGTATAAAGATCGTTCGTTTCTCCAAACGTAACGCCTCGCGAACCTGCATTCGGGACAAAACGTCGGTGGAGGAACATCGATTTTTTTATAGAAATCGAAGTCCTCGGGTTCAATGTGGAAATCCTGGCGGCAATTCTGGCACGTTTTCTTCTCTTGATTCATTGAGATTTGATTTTCGAGATATCAAATGCTCTATGGGCACGTAACAACCGTTGAAGTCACGGTGCCGGAATTCGTGACCCCGAGCCGGTAACACGAGGACCCGTCGGGTGTTTTTACCACGAACCCGGTGTTCGCGTCCTTTGTCGCAATATCCCCTCCGCTCGCAACGAATTTATATCCGGAACTGAAGCTCGTCACGCCTATTCCGACCACTCCGGAAAAATATGCGTCTTTCCACTTTTTGAGCGCGGTCCCAAGGTCATGGCTCGCATCAACATTCGGATACACGGAAGAGTCGAATTCTGCCGCAGATATCCTCCCGACCGCCGTTTGCAAAGAACGCGTCGCTTTTGATTTCGGATTGGTCGTGTTGTAACTCAACGTAAGATTGATCCCGACCACGGCGAATCCCGTCGGATTTTCATACTTCGTCACAGAAAAATCGTCGACAATGACATTGGAATCCGTAAGCGGAGTCACGGTCGAGACGCTTTCGTCGGTCACTTCTTCGAGATAAAGGACGGAGCTCGACGCATACACCCGAGTCGTGTCCGCAGAGGAAGACGACATGCGGAGCGTGAGCGATTCAGTCGCCGTTCCGGCAGACATGTCCACGAGACTTGAGGTTTGTATGAGGCGTTTTACGGTGTCATTCACAAACGCAAGCTGCTGATTAAGTTCGCTGACGGATGTCTGCCGAAGCTGAACCTGCGTGACAACAGTGAGAATGCTTATAAGAAAAACGGCGCTCATCGAAAATATCCCTATGTAGATGAGGAGCTCAACGAGAGAAAACCCCGCCTTCCTTCCGTGAAATATTCGCATACAAGTTTATATACTATAATGATACAAAATGACCAAGACAATGAAAAGGATGTCTTTCCTCCCCTCCCTCGCCCTTGTCGCAATAATCGTCGGATCGTCGGGGTTTATGCTACAGACCTCAAAAAACGAATCTGCGACGATGGACGAGCTCGCCCATATTCCGGCGGGATACGGATACGTCCGATATCTCGATTACCGACTCAACCCGGAACACCCTCCTCTCGCCAAAGTCCTTGCGGGGATTCCCCTTCTTTTTCTTGACGCCTCCTTCCCCACAGAGGACAAAAGCTGGACCGAGGATGTCAACGGGCAATGGGATGCGGGAACGCGGTTTCTCTACCATTCGGGAAACGATGCGGATGAAATAATTTTTTGGGCGAGAACCGGTCCGATTCTCCTTACAATCATCTCGATTGTCGTCGTTTTCTTTCTCGCCAAGGCACTTGTCGGCGCATGGTGGGCGCTTGTCCCGGCGATTTTCTTCGCGTTCTCTCCCACGGTTCTCGCTCACGGCCATTACGTCACGACCGACATAGGAGCGGCGCTTGGCGCGGTGGCGGCGATTTTCTCGTTCTCGTCTTTTCTCATGTTTCCGACAAGGAAAAAATTCTTCGGAGCGGGAATTTTATTCGGGATCGCCCAGCTTCTCAAGTTCTCAAACGCGCTCCTTGTCCCGCTTTTTATCTTCGTTGCGGCGGCTTCCTTTCTCGCTGAATGGTACAGAAACAGAAAAACGGGGAACGGGTCTTACGCCGCGGGGAAACGCCTTTGGTTTTATGCGAAATCGACGTGCGGGATATTTCTAATCGGAGGGATTGTCGTGTATGCGGTTTATTTTCTCTTCACGGTCAACTATCCGGTTGAACGGCAAGTGAGCGATACGGCGGAGATTCTCGGAGGCTTTTTGGCGGAACCGGTTAAAAATTTTGTCCTGTATATTTCGGGAAACAGCCTTCTTCGTCCGATCGGAGAATATCTCCTCGGAGTTCTCATGGTGCTCCAACGCTCGGCGGGAGGAAACACGGGATATTTTCTCGGGGAAATAACGAACACCGGATGGTGGTATTACTTCCCCGTCGTGTTTCTCGCGAAAGAAACTATTCCGGCGCTTTTTCTCCTGCTCGCCGGGATTCTCTCCGCGATCAGGAACGTCTGGCCTTCCGTGCGCGAAAAAAGAATCATCCAAAGAATACTCGAATATCCGGGCACGCATCTCCACGAATTTTCCGCAATTTCGTTCATGGCGCTGTATTGGCTGTGGAGCATACAAAGCACGCTCAACATCGGAATACGGCATTTGCTTCCGATCATTCCTTTCATGTACGTTCTTTCGGTGAATTCGATAAAAACAGCGACGCTCTCAGGATCGGGAAGCGAGGAAGGAAAAAAGAAGGTTGCTTTTTACAAAAAGGTTTTTGTTGCCGGCATCGCATGCGCCGCGATCGTGCAGTCGGCGATTGCATATCCTTATTTTCTTTCGTTCTTCAACGCATTCGGGGGAGGGACACACGGAGGATACAACATCGTCACCGATTCAAATTACGACTGGGGACAGGACCTCAAGCGGTTGAAAACATGGAAAGACTCTCTTGAACAAAATGGCGTTGCAATCGGAAAAATAGCGATCGATTATTTCGGCGCGGGAAATCCCGAATTCTACATCGGGGAAGAAAACATCGAGCGGTGGTGGGGATCGCGCGGAGATCCGAAAGAATCGGGAATTGAATGGCTTGCGGTCTCCGTAAACACGCTTTCCCAGGCGTTCGCCCGCGAAACGGAGGGTTTTACGCGTTCCGAAAGGAATAATTACGGGTGGCTTCGCGAAATAAAAAAAGAAACCGAACCCGGACGTGCAAAAATTCCCTCCCCCGACGCGAGAATAGGAACGTCAATATTCGTCTATCACTTATAATACACTCTGTTCTGAACGCGGAAATCGAAGTATGAAACGCCATCGAATCCGCCGCGGGCGCGAATGTCTTCTACGATCTCCCGGAGATTGTCCGGAACAAAATTCAGATTGAAATAAAAGCGGATTCCGGAAGGGAGAACAGCCTCCCACTCCTCCGTATTTCCCTCCCCGAGCACGATGCGTTCGGGAACGATGCCGCTTTCGCGAAGAGCGGAGAGGGTTGAAAAGACATTTTCAAACCATTCTCCTTTTTTGAAATATCTCTCTCCGATAAACACCTTTTCTTTTTCGTCGAACCTTGGAATTAGAACGCCCTCAACCCAGGGAATCTCGGAAAAAACGACTCCCTCTTCGTCGATCGCATAGCATTTCGCATCGTTCTCGGGACACGCCACGGCGGCAACTGATCGTTCGTCCACCAAAACGTTCACGGTCCTTGAGGAAAAATCGACGTTCGTCCGGATGTTTTTTATCTCGGGTATCCACGGGATCCGGGATATTTCTCCGCGGGACATCCAGAAGACGATGTTGTTTTGTCCGATGATCCCGGAGACAATCGGGTTCCGCGCATGAAACTCGGAAACAAGCCCGGAAATGAGGACGGAGTCGTCAACGAGCCTGGACCCTTCCACGCGAATGGATCGGACGCTCCAGAAATCCCCAAACAGGACGAAATACGCCGCGCCGACAAACACGCATCCGGCGGCGAGAAGTGAAAGGGAAAAAATGCGGAAAAAATTTATCTTTTTCCTCTTCCGTCTCGGAAACGCGTAATGGTCGGGAGGAAGAGGAGATCGGCGGAATTTATTCATATACCCGGACAGGGAACGAGGAGAAATAAATTTGAACGTCCTCCTCGCGAATATTGACCTTCATGGTGTAATCCCCGTTTTTTTTCCATGAATGCTCGATGATCAGGAAACTTTCTCCCGGCACTAATCCGCTCGAACGTTCGCCGTCTCCCCACTCGATCTCATACGCGACTCCCGCGCGATTTATTGAAAAAGAAAGCGGAACATTGCGCCTCGCGACGATTGCGGCAAACGGGGGCGGAGCGAGAAATTCGCTTCCCTGCGCGGTTTGGAGAGGAAATGTTCCTCCAATCGGTCCGAAAAGAGAGGAAGCGCCCTGATTCGCCCCAAAATCGTCCGGATTCCCGACCGAAGGAGAATCGCTTTCAGAATTTTCTCCTCCCGATTCCCCCACTATGGACGCAGCGAACGCATCAAGTTTTTCCGCGACGGAGCGGATCGTTCCGGCGGCAAGGGTTTTGGCATACGAAGACGCGGCGCCTCCCGCCGCATCGGCGAAATTTCCGGCGAGATTTTTCGATTCGTCAACGGCACGGACCGAGATTCCTTCAACTTTTCCCTTTATCGATTCGGCGTCTCCCTTCCACCAGCGCATGTATGCATAATATCCGCCATACGAAACGGCGCCAACGAAAAAAAGCGTGAGTATCGTCTTAAGAAAAGCTCTCATCGCATATTATTGTACCACAAAAACCCCCGAGTCTTTCGTCCTAATTTTTCCTTTTTATCTCTCTCTTTCCCAGATACTCACCGAATATTTCCGGGAGTCTGATCGTTCCGTCTTTTGTTTGAAAGTTTTCAAGAAGAGAGAGGATGGGACGCTGTGAAAATCCCGTCGCATTCAGGGCGTGAACAAATTCTTTTTTTCCGTCCTTCGTCTTGTATTTTATTCCGGCTCCCCGGGACTGAAAATCGGTGGTATTCGAACAAGAATGCGTCTCCCGATATACGCCCTGGGAAGGAAACCACGCTTCGATGTCGAATTGTCTGGCATCCGTCCATCCCATATCTCCCGTACAGTTCTCAACAACGCGATAGGGAAGGTTTATTTTTTTCATGAGTTCTTCCTGGAGGGAAAGAAGAAAAAGATGCTCCTCTTCCGATTTTTCAGGCGTAGTGAAAGAAATGAATTCAACCTTATCAAATTGGTGGACTCTCAATATGCCCTTCGTGTCTTTTCCGTACGATCCCGCTTCGCGGCGAAAGCACGTCGAAAATCCGACGTATCTCCTGGGGAGATCTGATTCGGAAAGCGTCTCTCCGAAATGAATGGGGATGAGCGTGTGTTCTGCGCTCCCGACAAGATACACATTGTCTTTTTCGAGAAAATACCGCTCGTCTCTCTGATCCGCGGCGAGCCTCCCGATCGACTCATACACTTCGGGACGGATCATGACGGGAGGGATGACGGGAATGAATCCGTGCGGGAGAACGGTATCGAAGGCAATGCGCGCAAGCGCGAACTCAATAAGCGCTGCCTCGTTCATCAGATATCCGAACCTCGTCCCCGAGACTTCCGACGCTTTTTCGGTATTGATAAGACCAAGCGATTCCGCTATCTCAAAATAATCCTTCGGTTCGAAACCGAAATCGGGCCTTTTCCCGACTTCGCGGATAACTTTGTTTTCGTTTTCGTCCAATCCCACCGTCACATCCTCAAAGGGAACATTCGGAAGTTTTCCAAGGATTTCGTCTCTCTTCCGCTCGATTTTTCCCTTATCTTCGGATATTTCCGCTATTCTTTTCTTCAATATCTGAGCCTTCGCGAGAAGCTCTTCCCTGTTCCGGGAGGAGCCTATCTCTTTCGTGAGCGTGTTCTGTTCCGCCTTAAGCTCGTCAAGCGAAACGGTTTTTTTTCTCCAATCCTCGTCAAGGCGGAGGAATTTGTCCACGAGTTTCGGATCCACCTTTTTTCTCGAAAGGAGGTTTTTCGCTTTTTCGGGAGATTCTCTCAAAAAATTTACATCAAGCATGGTTTTTTTTATCTTTCTCTCCGCATAAGCGGGAAGATTACCGTTTCCCGGACCGGTTTTTCGAGGAGAACAGCAAAGAGCCTTTCCGACATGCCGAATCCAGCGGCGGGAGGCATCCCGTACTCGAGAGCCTCGAGAAAATCTTCGTCGAGCCGCTGGGCTTCTTCGTCCCCTGCCGCGCGTAATTTCATCTGTTCTTCAAAGCGGCTTCTCTGATCCCTCGGGTCATTAAGTTCCGAAAAACCTTTTCCTAATTCCGTTCCGTACGCGAGAACCTGGAATCTTTCCACGCGCGAAGGATCCCCCTCAAGTCTCTTCGCGAGAGGCTCGACTTCAACCGGCGGGTTTATGAGAAAACAAGGATCTATGAGTTTCGGACGAACCGTTTTTTTGTATATGAGATCTATAACTCTTCCGCGTCCCATACCCGCACGGACCGATGCTCCGACGGATTTCGCTTTTTTCAAAAGTTCCGCATCGGAAGCGCGCGAAAGATCGATTCCCGCTTCTTTTTTAAAGACTTCGTAATAATCGACCGTCTTCCATTTCTTCCCCCAATCCACCTTCTTTCCTTCCCATGCGCGCACGGAGGATCCAAACGTCTTTTTTATGACGTTCTTGTACATCGATTCGACGAATTTCATCATTTCACGATAGTCCCAATAACTACGGTAACATTCCATCTGCGTATAGTCCTGAAGGTGTTCTCGACTGATTCCTTCGTTTCGAAATATTCTTCCGATTTCAAAAACGCTTTCGAAACCTCCGACAAGCATCTTTTTAAGGGGAAGTTCGAGGGATATCCTCAGATAAAAGTCCTGGTCAAGCGCGTTATGATGAGTGACAAACGGCTCCGCCTCCGCACCCCCGGGAACGGGTTCGAGCACCGGCATCTCAACCTCGAGAAACCCCTCGCTTTTCAAAAACGACCGGACCGAACTCCAAAAAATCTCTTTTTTTCTGAATATCTCTTTCGTCTCCTCGTTTATGAGAAAATCGAGGTATCGTTTTCGAAGGCGTATGTCGGGATCTTCGACTCCGTACCATGATGACGGAATCGGCCTGAGGCTCTTTGCAACGATCCGCACCGACTTCGCAAGAATACTTTTTTCTCCCCGCTTCGTCAGAAAAGGGGTTCCTTCCGCCTCGAGAAAATCGCCGATATCGACGTTTTCTTTCGCCAACACAAACCCTTTTGTTTCCCGTTCGTTGAGGACGATTTGAATCTTCCCGTATCCGTCCCGCAGATCGGAAAAAATAAGTTTTCCCTGGTCTCTCCACGCATACAGGCGTCCGACGACAGATGTCTTCTTTCCCGATTTCGGGTCAAAATCAGCAAGAAAATCACCGATGGTTTTTGTCCTCTTTACCCGCGCAGGAAAAGCAGGGGCGCTTTTTTCATATGCGTCGCATTTTCTCCTCCTGTCTCTTATGAGGTCTTCGATCATTATTCGATCCGCAAAATTTTTATCGTCGTTTCCCCTTTCGGAGTCGAAACCGAGACGGAATCTCCCACCGCCAAACCGAGCAGGTTTCTTCCGATCGGCGATTCGTTCGATATTTTCCCCTGAGCGGGATCGGCATCCTGAGATCCGACGATAACGTATGACACGGCTTCTCCGTTGCGCTCCGCGGCTATTTTCGAGCCTATTTTGACGATGTTGTTCCCCGAAGACTTCTTGATGATCGAAGCGTTGCGCATAAGATCCTCAAGTTGGTTTATCTTTTGTTCAAGGCGGGACTGCTGTTCCCTTGCCTCCTGATATTCGGAGTTTTCCGAAAGATCGCCGAGTTCTTTCGCGTGCTTGAGACGTTCGGCGACTTCGTGCCTTCCTGCAGTCTTAAGCTGCTCGAGCTCATGAAGGAGCTCATCGTATTTGTCCTGCGTAAGATATGTGGTATCCATCCTAATTGAGAAACAGATCGCAGTCGTTGCGAATCTGGTTTTTGTTTTTTCGACGTTGGTATCGCCGCCCGTTGAAACACCCCGGCCGATTTTCCAGAGCGTCCCTCATATTCTATTTTTTCAGGCGGTTTTCATAATACCACAAGAAAATGTCGTTCGCCACCGGAATAGTGTTCAAACTCCCTTCTCTCGCGTTTTCCACAAGAACGAGGATTGCGATCTGCGGATCTTCGGCGGGAGCGTATCCCACAAAAAACGCGTTCACCTTCGCATTGTTCTGTATCTGTGCAGTACCTGTTTTCGCGGCGACGGAAAACGGAAGCGCCGAAAGAGAGTGTGCGGTTCCGTAATCTTTCCGGACCACATCCTCCATACCGTCTCGGACGGAGGGAAGAGCGTCCCGGATTTTTTCGCGTATGTCCGCAAGCGTTTCGGGACTGTTTTTACGGACAACTTCCTCCCCCGACCGGATCTCGCGCATGATATGAGGAACATATAACACTCCGCCGTTGGCGATTGCGGAAATGGAATTCAGAAGACTTATGGGAGTGACTAAAAGATCGCCCTGTCCGATACTCACGTTGTACGTGTCGCCGATGCGCCATTGGTCTTTTTTCACGCTCTCTTTCCATGCGGGGTCAGGAAGCAATCCCTGGCGTTCGCCGGGAAGATCGATTTTCGTTTTCAGATCAAACATGAACGTTTGCCACCAGCGCTTCAGCGAATCGATGCCAATACCCCTCTGCCCTTCGAATCCCCCCGTGGTTTCGTAAAAAAATATGTTACTCGATTTCGCGAGCGCTTCGCGGAGATTGACCCATCCATTCGGTCTCCAATCGAGAAAGCGGCCTGGACGGGAGGGGTCGTACGGATTCGGCACCTCGATGTATCCCGCGGAAAATATCCTCGAATCCGGCGTGACAACCCCCTCGGAGAGGACGGCAACTCCCACAACGGGTTTTATCGCCGATCCGGGGTTGTAAAGCCCGCTCACCGCGCGGTTGAAGAGAGGGTCGAGAGGAGCCCTCAGATAATCGACAACGCGTCCGATATCGAAACTCGGAATATTCACGAGACCGAGCACTTCCCCGTTTCTCGGATCCATCGCAACGGCGACGCCGACGTCTCGTCCGAGAGAAACGAGAGCCTCTTTCAGTCTCCGATACATGAAACGCTGAAGATCCCTGTCGATGGTTGTTTCGATCATCATTCCGGGGCTCGGTTCCTGCGCGGATCGCCGCTCGGTCACCTTTCCGAAGGCGTCACGATAAAAAATTTCCTTTCCGTTCTTTCCGCGGAGATATTCATCATACTGCGCCTCGAGACCGGCCTTTCCTATTTCGTCGTCAACCGAAAGATCCACGTTTCGTTCGATATCCGCCGCGCTTACGAGACCGGTATATCCGAGGACGTGCGAGAATTCAAACGGAAACTCGGGAACTCTTTTGAAACTCGGTTCCACATACACCCCCGCGATATCGGCCGCGCCGATCGCCACGATCTGGTCGTGCGAAGCCTCTTGGACGATAAGAACCCTGTCGCTTTGCCCCCAGTCTTTCTGCTCTATGAGATCCTTGAGTTCGCTCCACGAAATGCCGAGTTTCTCCCCTATATCCTTCAAGATCCTTACCCGTTCTTCCGGCTCTTCGGGAAAATCATGCGGCGCAACGAATATCCTGCTTATGGGCTCATTGCGGAGGAGGGGTTTCCCGAAACGGTCGACGATGATTCCCCTCGGGGCGGGCTGAATCTTCGTGTCACTCATATTCGCGGCCGCCCTTCGTTTAAAAAAAGATTCGTTTCCGAGAGCAAGGTGCGCAAACTGAAAGGACATCGCAACGAAAGAAATTGTGACGAGGACAAAGAACATGCGAAACACCTTGTCAGCCAGGGGCACTTCGACAAGATCTTCGTCGTTCTCCTTATCCGGCAGGATGTCTTCGATTTGAATGTGATTCTTCATATTTCGGAAATGCGACGTCGTATCGGGACGATTTTCTGGAAGAGAATCCATCCAAGGATTCCCATGACGAGGTTATACCCCACCTCCTTCAGGAAGAGCGCGAATCGGGAAAAGAAGAAGGATCCGAAGTTCACCCCGAACTGCGCGACATTCGACGCAAGCTCGGAAAAAAGATAAAAGAGAATGCTCCCCACGAAGAGAATGACGAGAAAGTCAATCATCCTGTTTCCTGTTACTTTTCCGCCAAAACGCGAACTTACGAGAAAAAGAAGGAGAACTATCCCGCTCCATACCGTAAAAAAAGGAAACGCAAACACGAAAAGAATCTGAAGGGGAATCGAAAGCGCAAGAGCAAAACGGAACGGAATTCTCCAATAATGAGAACAGAGGAGGAGAAATATGAGAAGGAGGTTCGGGTTCGTTCCCCCGATTTCCAGCGCGCGCGCTTGCTGGATCAGAAAAACGGATACGGCGAAAAAAATTATTCCTGCTGCATATGCGATCTTTTTCATCTCCGTTCTCTTTTTTTAGGGAAAATCGACAATTATGTTCACGCGGTCAATCTCCTGAAGCGAATACGGGACTTCGATGGCGGCGCTCTGCCATACGTCATTCGGAGAAGATGAAGTCGACGAAACGGAGCCTATGTATGCGTAAAGCGGAAAATCGGGGGAAAGATTCACAACTCTGTCGCCGAGAGATATGGAATCGTCTTTCGATATGAGCCCGACAGACGGAACGCCCGAACCCTCAAGGACGGCTTTCGCAAGCCTCTCTCCTACCCCGACGCTATTCTTCCACCGAGGACTGAATACGGTCTCGATTTCGCTCTGGGTACGCGACACGGAACGCACTTTTCCGAAAAGCACGCTGTCGCGAATCATGGCCGGCATACCCGGAGACACTCCATCCTCGGATCCGATGTCTATCACGACAGAAGATCGATCGTTCGACGGATAACGAGAATATACGCGCCCAATCTTATAATGAAACTTGTCGTCAACCGCCTCCTCTTCCTTTCGTTCGATTCTTTGCCTCAGCGATTCATTATCCAGACTGATCTCCGAAAGTTGTGCGGAAAGAGAAGCGCATTGGGGCAACGAAACGAAAAATGCGCGCACGGAATCAAGGACGGAAACTTTGTCGGCGCGGACGGCGACAAAAACGAATATTCCGCCAATCACCGCACATATGAATATTTTGAAAAAATTCCTCATGCTTCATACGCGAAAGGGCGCGGAAAACCGAAAGCGACGAAAGAATTCAGGAAACGTTCCCTCCCAGTTTAAAACGGGAAAAATTATTCAGAACGTGGGCAAAACGGTCAAAATCCTCGGCAACCATCCCCGTTCCGCGAGCAATGCTCGTGAGCGGTTCTTCCACGCTCCATACCGTCACTCCGAGCTCTTTTTCAAAAAGCTGATTTATTCCGCGAAGAAGACTTCCTCCTCCGCAAAGGTAAATGCCGTTTTTATATATGTCCCCGACAAGCTCCGGAGGGGTGCTTTCGATGAGATCTTTGAGCGCCTCAACCAAAAGCTTCAGGGGGCGGGAAAGCCAAAAACGGACCTGCGTGTCTTTTATGGAGATTTCCCTTGGAAGACCGCTCAACATATCCCTCCCCCGCACGGTTATTTCCAGCCGCTCTCCGATGGGAACCGCGGAACCCACTCCGATTTTTATCTCTTCGGCCGTCGGATCGCCTATATAAAGCTTCAGCTCCTCACGGACCGCGCGAATGATCTCCTGATCGAGATAATCTCCGGCAATCTTGAGGCGCTTCGAGGTCACAATCCCGTTCATCGATATAATCGCCATGTCGGTTGTCCCGGCGCCGATATCAACGATGCAATATGCGGTCGGATGGTTTATGTCTATCTGGCTTCCGAACGCGGCCGCGAGCGGTTGTTCTATGAGATATACCTGAGACGCTCCCGCTTCCTTGAGAAGATCTTCAACCGATTTGCGTTCGACTTC
>DYGP01000003.1 GCA_020724685.1 Candidatus Paceibacter sp. | reverse complement strand
CGGTGAACCAGCAGGTCGGGATAGCGGCGGATGGGCGAGGTGAAATGGGTATAATCGACGGCCGCCAGACCGAAATGGCCGATGTTGTCCGGGGCGTAACGCGCCTGCTGCATGGTTCGCAGGATAAGATTGCTGACCAGATATTCCCGGCTCGTCCCCCTGGTTTGCTCGATGAGGCGATTGAACCATTGCGAATCATAGCGGTCGCCCTTGAGCTGGTAGCCCATCGAGGCCATGAACTCGGCGAACTCCGCGACCTTGGTCGGCTCGGGAGCCTGGTGGACCCGGTAGAGGGCGGCGACATGGCGGCGGGTGAAGGTTGCCGCCACCGCCTCGTTGGCGGCCAGCATGGACTCCTCGATGATTTTGTCCCGATGCGATTCGTGTTCGGGAGAAAGCACCCGGAGCGTTTCCGCGGAGAAAGGATCGTACGTTTCCCCGTCTATGGTCATTTTTATATATATCTGCCCCATGCCGAGGTTAATCATGTCTTTCACGTCGAAGATGGGGGCCATCTCCGGCTTCAGTTTCACCGCATCCTCGCCTCCGACACGGAATATAATGATCGTTCCCGTGTTCCCGAGCACGGCAGCCTGCACTTTCGGGAGCAATTGGCCGACGTATTGGTGCGCCATCGTAAGACAGATTCCGTATTTCCGCGCTTCGGAAAGGAGGTTTTCGAACGTATCGGTGACGAGGTTTTGGAACTCGTCGACGTAAAGATAGAAGTCGTGGCGCTCGGAGGGATGGAGAACGGCGCGTTCCATGCCCGCCTGCTTGATCTTCGTTACGAACATCGAACCGAAGAAGCTCGAGTTCTCCTCGCCTATCTTTCCTTTCGAAAGATTGATGAGCACGATCTTTTTCTCTTGCATGAGTTTCGCGAGATCAACCTTGTTTTCCTTTTGTCCGAATATGTTCCGAAGCATCGGGTTCGAAAGAAACTGTCCGAGTTTATTCACGAGGGGGATAATCGCCTCGGTGTCGAATTTTTCGGACCAATCGGCGAACTCAATCGCCCAGAATCTTTTCACCATATCGTCTTCGATGTATTCCACCACCTTTTGGCGATAATTTCTGTCCGTAAGAAGCATGATCATTCCGCGCATCGTCGCGTGCGGATAGTCGAGAAGCGCGAGACACGTGAACCTGAAAACGTGCTCCAGACGCGGCGTCCAGTTCGCGCCGAACTGTTTTTCCATGACTTCTATGAGCCCCTGAGTGAGCTGGTGTTTGAAGGTGGGATCGACGTTCGCGAGCGGATTAAAAGACACGGGATAAGCGGCATCGGAAGGATCGATGATACAGACGTCATCAATCCTGTTTTCCGGAATAAAAGGAAGGATGTCCTCGATCGTTTCTCCGTGAGGATCAATGAGACATAATCCGTGCCCGTACGCGATGTCCTGCCGTATGAGAAGTTCGAGAAACTTCGACTTCCCGACGCCGGACTTCCCTATTGTATACACGTGTCTCCTGCGATCGGCGCGCTTGATGCCGAAAATAAACTTCTTCGTTTCAAGGGCGGCGACGTAGTTCGTTCTTCCGAAAAACGAGACTTCCGCCGGATCCTCCTGTCCGTATATCGGAAGGTCGGGAGGCGGAGGGGCGTACTTTATGAGCTGTATTCGGTTGTTTTTTTTCTGTTGCGGAGGCATATGTTTACAAAATTCTCAGTTCCCGGAAGAAATCTTCATACGCGCGGAGAACGTCCCGCGCCTGATTCGATGAAATTCTGAATCCTGTGGCATGCACGAGATTATTCCGGATGCGGTGCGCCTGCCAAAGCGTATCAAGCGTTTTCAATTCTTTGAGTTTTCCGAGTTTTTCGAGCCGTTCCGCGACGTGCTCGCCGGCGAATCCGAGCATCCGGAGCGCATCGTCAAGAAGCTTATCGGCGTCGATGATCGCGATTGTGAGAACCTGGGGAGAATCCGACTCCGCACGGTCCATAATCTTCTTCCAGTCGTCCCCTATGTTTATGAGACTTCCCTGCGAAACATCGATTGCTTTCTTTTTCGGATATCCGTACGCCGGACGGAACCGCCACGCCCCTCTCCACGTGAGAACAATTCCGACGATGAGCGCGAAAATAAGGATGATGAAAACGACCCTCGCCACGGAGAACGTTCCGTACCAATCAAATCCGACGACAATATTGTAAATTTCTTCCATGGTGTTATTCGAAGAATTTCTGGATTTCCTCCTCTTCGCCGTAGATGGCGAGTCCCGCGGGGGCGCCTCCTTTTTTGCTCTCGTTGCGCTTGATGTGGGGCGCCGTGAGAACGATTGACGTCGGCAAATGGAAGATTGTCGCGATGCCCTCGATATTCATCGTGAATCTCCTCGAGAGAAAATTCCAATTGAAGAACTTCGAGGTGATAACGCGTCCGATCCATTTCTCGGGAGGGACCTCCCGACGGATGTAGTTGTACAAAAGCCTCTGTTTCTTGAATTCGTTGCGCACCTTCGGGAACACGTGCGGCCAATACCAGATCATTGTTCTCGTGCTCACGGGATAATTCTGTATGAGAGAGTTGAGATTGAGGGCTCCGTATTGATTGAACGCTCCCACCAGTCCGCGGCGCGCGAAGCTGTCGTAATATATGTCTTTGGGAGACAGATACATAAATCTGATAAGCGTGTCGAAGGCGGGTTTCGAAAGATTGCGCTCGACCGCCTCGAGAACGTCGTATTGTCCGGGCGTGCGGGAAATCGGAACGTTCCGCGTCCCCCCTTCGTCGGTCTCGATTTCCGCCGTTGTGGGTTCCTGAAGCTTTTCGAGAGAGACTTCCCATTTTTTCGCCCAATCGTTCGCGCTCGGAGCGATAAGAAACTGCATCGCCACGACCTCTCCCGGCTTGAGTTTTCCGAGCACCTCCAAGAAAGTGGAGATGGGATCAAACTTCTTTTCGTCCGCTTCGTGCTCAAAGAAAGGGTATGTCTTTATCGGATACAATTCATCGCGGGAGAGCACCATTTCGGTCCCCCACATATCCTTCCCCGACATATAAAGCTCCTCGATGTTTTTCGGAAACGTGTCGGCATAGTCGGGAACTTCGACCATTTCGACGTCGGGATAGTAGGAGAAGAACGCCGCTTCGACGAGGTTCCGTTGTTTCTTCTGGCACCTGATGTAGAAATGGATCTCCCCGCTGAAACTCACAAGCTCAAGCGAAAACCATACCGTCACCTCGCCTTCGGCATATTTCTCCCTGATATCTCCCGGAGCATTGCGGAGAGAATGAAGCGCGGCGAGAACTTGTTCCATCGCTTGGGGGCTTTTTTCTATCTCTCTCGGGATGCGTATTTCGAGAAGAACGAATTTAAGCGAGGATTTGAATATTTCCTGGCGCCAATGAACCCACGAATCCTTGAATATCGGGAAAAGTATCAGAAAAACCCAGAGCCACCACGTGTATTTGAAGAAATTCAGGATCGTGATGAGGATAAGCATGGGATCGATGTCGGGAACCACGAATATGGTCACGCTTCCGACGCCGATGAGCGCGAGAATAAGCCACGCCTCCTCTTTGCGCAGGAGTTCCCTTACCGTAGAAAAAATTTCCTCTAAGACTTTATATATCATACGAAAAAGAAGCCCGAAACCTTATACATAGATTATCGGGCTTCCTCGGAAAAAGTTCAAATTATGCGGCTTCCTTGAGATGGTACCTCCCGTTGTTGAGACGCCTGAAGTGTTTCCTGTTCTGAAGATTGAGGAGGATGGTGTTTTCCTTGAGAAACCTCCGTTCGTTTACGAGACGGACAACGTCTTCCGCGGGAAGAGGGCCTTTTGCCTTGAGGAGTTGGGCAATCACCTCTTTCACGGTTCCGGGCTCATATCCGTGTTCGCGCAATCCATAGATTCCTCTCCCGACGAGCACGAACCTGCCATCCTTGATGAGCTCGTTATGGACCGTTTGGACATGAGCGGGTTTTTTGTCTATGCCGAGCTTGTGAATGCTTTTCGCAATATCCTCAAAGTGAAGGGGTTTCTCTGTTTTCTTGAGAACGAGATACGCTTTGTCTCTGATCGTCTTTGGTTCTATTTCCGCCCACTCGCGGAGACCGAAGTCACCGAACACGTTCGTTCCGAATGTTTTCGGAATGGAAAGAAAATGGCACGAGAAAAGATCGGGACATACGGAAAGATATTCTTTTTTCTTCGTTACTTTTGTCCGATCTCCAGTGCGGAGCGCATCAGTCATGTCGGAAACGAAATCAAAAAACAGTTTTTCCGATTTCTTGTCGGCATACCAAAACGCGCGGTATGAATCGTCTTCTTTGTGATACAAAGGAGCTCCCGCCACAAGAAAGACAAATCTGAGTTTTTCCCGGGCGTTCTTCGCTTGCTGGGAAAACTCGTATTTTTTGAAAATCTCATCGAGAAAAAGTTCGTCTTCGCGAACACCCCCCGAGGAGTCAAGGTGTTTTTCCGCGACAGCCACAAGCTCGGATCCGCGGGAACGCACGATGTCCCTCAGTTTCTTTATCGCCTGTTCTTCGATCTGTCTGACCCGTTCCCGGGTCACGCCGAGCTCGTCTCCTATTTCCTGGAGCGTCGCACGGACGCCGCTTTTCAAGCCAAAACGACCCGTAAGCACCTTTTGCTGTTTTTCATTGAAATTCGAAAGAATTTCATTGATAAATTGGTCAAGATTTTTCACCATATTTCGAAAAAATTCTTAATGAAAATATAGCACTTTTTCAAAACAGAGTCAACCCCGCCCCTCCTCTTCACTCCCGGGACTTCGATCCAAGGCGCTCCCACACGTACAAAAGCGGGCTCGCGACGAATATGGAAGAATATGTCCCGAAAATGGTCCCCAGAAGGATCGTGAAGATGAAATAAAAGAGGGAAGCCGGACCGAATATCATAAGAGAGACGAGAACGACCACAAGGGTAAGCGAGGTGTTTATCGAGCGGGTAAGCGTTTCTTTGACGCTTTTATTGATTATTTCCCCGAGAGAAAATGATCTTCCGCGCAAAACGAGGATGTTCTCCCTGATCCTGTCGAAAATGACGATGGTGTCGTGCACGGAAAATCCCATGACGACGAGGAGCGCGACGATAAAATTCGTGTCGATCTCTATACCCTTCCAATATCCGAGGATTGCAAGAACGCCGGCGGGAATCGCCACATCGTGGAAAAGCGTGATAAGCGTCACGATTCCGTACTTCCAGGATTTGATCGGACGAGACACCTTCCGGAACGCCCACGCGACGTAGAGGGAAATGCCCAAAAGCACGAGCACGATCGCCCACATTGATTTCGTCCGAAGTTCCGAACCGATAGAGGGTCCTATGCTCGAGAAGTTCTTTTCCTCAACCGGGCCGAACTGTTTCGTGAGTTCGACGAGATACGTCTGATGTTCATTCTCGCTTATGTCGGGAAGGCGGACAAAGAAACTTCCCTCGTCGGAACGCTTCACCGAAACGTCTTTCCCGCTCACGGATCGTATTGCGGCGGCTATTGCGCTCTCGTCCGATACTCCGGGAATGGAGATTTCCCACTGCGTTCCTCCGCTCAGGTCAATTCCGGGACGGAAACCGAAAACGGCAATTGACGCGACGCTTGCGGCGATCAGCACTCCGGATACGCCGAGAAACCAACTTCTTTTTTTGATGATGTCCATGATATATTCTCTGGTTTTACGACGACTTTTGGGGCGCGTTTTTCACAAAGACCCTGAGAAGCGTCCGCGTGACGGTGATTGCGGAAAACATGCTGATCACGACTCCGAGAAAGAGCGTGAGCGCAAACCCCCGGACGAAACTTGATGTGAAATAGTAAAGGACCGCGGCGGTAATCATCGTGCTTACATTTGAATCGCGGATCGACGTCCATGCGCGCCGGAACCCTTCCTCAATCGCCGCCGTTTTGCTGAGACCGCGCGCAAGCTCCTCTTTCGTGCGTTCGAAAACAAGGATATTCGCATCCACCGCCATGCCTATGGTGAGTATGAATCCCGCAATTCCGGCGAGCGTCATCGTAACCGGAACGATTTTAAATATCGCAAGAGAGAAAACAACATAGAATACAAGCGCGATGGATGCGTATATGCCGAACGATCGATAAAACAGAAGCATGAAAATGATGACGGCGAGCGTTCCGAGCGCGCCGGCGAAAATAGCCTTCTCCATCGAATCCTGTCCGAAATCGGGACTTATGGTCTGTTGGTTCACAAGCGTGATGGGCGCGGGAAGCGCGCCGGCATTGAATCGCTCAACCATCGTTCTCACCTCTTCTATCGTGAACTTTCCCGTGATTTGCGCCTTCCCTCCGGAAATCTTTTCCTGCACGATCGGATCGCTCAGGAGTTCGTTATCGAGAAATATTGCGAGCGGTTTTCCGACATTGCGCGCCGTGATCTCCTCAAAAAGATCCGCTCCCTCGCCGTTGAACTCGAGGCTCACTTCGGGCTTCCCCAGCTGATCGAATGAAATCTGAGCGCCTTTCACGTAGCGTCCGTTCAGCTCCGTCCCGACAAAACGGATGGAGCTCGTCCCCTCCTCGACGGCTTCCCGAAAGTCGAGGAATGGCGTCTCTCCTATTTCCTTGATCGCCTGGTTAACATCCTTGATTCCGGCGAGTTCGACAACAAGCCTGTTTTTTTCCCCCGCCTCTTCCGTATAAACCCTCGGCTCGCTTACGCCGAAAAGATTCACGCGCCGTTCGATGACGTCACGGAGCCCTTTTATCACCGATCCCTGGTCGCTTCCTTCGATTTTGCTCGTGTCGATGTCGTAGACAAGATAACTTCCTCCCGCGAGATCGAGCCCGAGACTCCACGGCCTGAATTTCGATATCGACTGCCACACCGGGTCATAAACAAAAACGCCCGCAATGACAGCGGCCACAAATATGGAAAGAAACATCAACAGAAGATTTTTTCGCTTCATCGTTTTGGAGTATATCTCAGTGAAAACGGGGAATCAACCCCGCAGCAAAAGCCTTCTTTCGGAAAAGTACGGGACAATCCGTCACCACGGTGCCCTTCCCCGCCGATTCAGTCCCGCACGGATGATCGTGTCGAGGAGTTTTGAAAACGTCATTCCGCCCGCAAGCGCCGCTTTCGGAATGAGACTCTCGCGGGTAAGTCCCGGGATGGTGTTGATCTCAAGAATATATATGTTTTTTTTCCCGTCCATAATCATATCGGTCCGCGAGAAACCGCTCGCGCCGATGATCCTGTGCGCGAAGACCGCGGCGGAACGAATAGTTTTCATCGTCTCGCCGGAAAGGTTTTCCGGAGGAGTCACTTCATACGATCCCTCAGCCTCGTATTTCGCCCTGTAATCGAAGAATGAACTTACGCGGGGAATGATTTCCGTGGGGAGAAGCGGAAACGCGCTCTCCGGGAATCCGTGGTCAAGCGTGCCGCACGTAAACTCCCTCCCTTCGATGAATTCCTGCACGAGAACTTCCCGATAAAATCCGAGCGTTTCCGCAAGCGCGTCATCAAGTTCGCCTCCGTTTCGCGCGATGAAAACTCCCACGCTTGATCCCTGATTGTTCGGTTTTACCACAAGAGGGTATCCGATCATCCGCTCGGCGCGCTCCCGCGCGCTTCTATGATCTTTCCGCCATTCGCTCCGGGTCAGAAGAAGCGTTGCGGGAACAAGAAGTCCCGCATCGCGAAAAAGTCTCAGCGAAAGAAATTTGTTCATCCCGAGCGCGCTCGCAAGCGCGTCCGATCCCGTGTACGGGATGTCGTGACTCTCGAAAATGCGCTGTATCGTACCGTCCTCTCCGTATGCGCCGTGCATCGCGATGAATGCGCATGACGCGTTTTTTTTCACCGATTCGGGGGCGAGTTCCCACTCTCCTCCCCTTGAGACGCGGACGGGAATCGGTTCGTATCGCTCTTTATCGAGTCCTTCGGCAACCATATCTCCGCTCTTCAATGACACCTCGTACTCCGACGACGGCCCTCCGGAAACGACCGCGACGTATATTTTTCCCTTCATTGACTCAATGATATCACAAAAAACTCCGGAGGAGACCCCCGACCTCCCTCCGCCCGTTCGATTCCCACAACCCCCAAAAAAAAGCGTATCCCGTGAAACAGTACGCTTTTGCATCACGCGGGGGCACTAGGAATCGAACCCAGATTGACGGTTTTGGAGACCGTTGTCCTACCGTTGAACGATGCCCCCGAATATCTCGATTCTAGCCGAGTCACCGCAAAAAATAAAGAAGAAGCCCCCTTTTCGGGGGATTTTCCTATTTTTTGGATTCCTTGTGCAACGTGTGTTTCCTGCACCACTCGCAATATTTTTTCAGCTCCAATTTCCGTTCAACCGTCTTCTTGTTCTTGTGCTTGAAATAATTCTGCTTCTTGCATTCCCCGCAGCGGAGCTTCACGAGGTTTTCGGTAAATTTTCCTTGTGCCATGGTATGAAAATATAACATTACAAATTTAAAACAAAGGAGGAGAAAAGTAAAGGGTTTTTTTGGTATAACGAAAGACATGGAATATGTATCGTTCGGGATGCTCCTTCTCGGGATTGTCGTCGGAATAACGCTCATCTTTATAAACGTACGCATTCGTTCGTCGCTTTTGGGATCGTTTTTCCGGAAAAGTTACGCGTTCGCGACGGCGGGATGCGTCGCTTTCTCCCTCGGATTTCTTTCCGAACTGATCGGATTGTTCTTTCCTGAAATTAACCTGTTTATACTCAGCCATGCGTTTCTCCTCGTCTCGATATTCCTGTTCGCGCTCGTCGGGATATTGTTTCCGAAGGAGGCGAGCGAAGCCCTTTCCGAGAAAAATCAGGATCTGAGAAAACAACACGTTTCCCCATCACCCCTTCCTGTTCAAATCCGACAATACAACAAAACATCCCTTTCGGGATGTTTTTTTGAGCCAATGGTGGAATTGAACAATCCGCCTGCGGCGGATTTTGGAACCCAGCGGTTCCAATGCCTCCGCTTTGGGGAAACTCACGTTTCCCCATCACCCCTTCCTGTTCAAATCCGACAATACAACAAAACATCCCTTTCGGGATGTTTTTTTGAGCCAATGGTCGGATTTGAACCGACGACCTACTCCTTACCATGGAGTTGCTCTACCAGCTGAGCTACATTGGCGAGTGAGGAGGTAAATAAGAACCGTTGTTATTATTTACTCCGAACGATGACAATGCAAGTTTACTTACATTGGCAAACGAGGAGATAAATAAGAATTTCTTAATTGTTATTTATTCCGAGTGCCGACAAGGCAAGCTTTGCTTACATTGGCAAACGAGGAGTAAATGGGAATCCTTAGATTATTATTTGCTCTGAGTGCAGACAATGCAAACTTGTTTACATTGGCAAACGAGGAACGGAGCGGTGATGCCTTCTGTAAAATTGCCCGTCTTTTATTCTAAATTTTTTCCCCCAGAAGTCCAGGGAGGGGTTAGAAGTTTGAACGTCGTCGAACGATGATCCGCTGAGCCACCTCTCGGATTTGAACCGAGGACCTGCCGTTTACAAAACGGCTGCTCTGACCAGCTGAGCTAAGGTGGCGAAAGCGCTCTCATCATAGACAAGAGCGCCTTTTTTTTCAAACCTCGTTTTTCTTATCGCTTCTTCTTTCTTAAAAATGCGGGGATTTCCCACGGCTCGGACTGATCGAGTGAAACTTTCGGCTCCTTCTCTTTTGTTTCTTTCTTTTCGGAAGACGCCTGCCCCCTCTCTTCCGCTTTCTCCTGGGAGGTTTTTGGCTGCTTGAAGGATATTTCCCCGTCGCTCTTCTTCTCTTCGCTCGAAAAGAAAAGTGACTGTGTGAGCCTCGGAACCGTAACGATTCCGTTGAATCCGATCGCGACGACGGTCACCTTCAGACTCTTGTCCTTGAGACTCTTGTCGTGGTACGCGCCGAATATGACTCTTGCGTTCGGATCGAGATTCGACGTTACCGCTTTGGCAATGTCGTTTATTTCCGACATTTTGAGATCTTTTCCTCCGGCAACGGTGAAGAGCACTCCTTTCGCCCCGTCAATCGATATTTCGAGAAGTGGAGATTGAATCGCCGCCTGCACCGCTTTCACGCTCCGATCTTGTCCTGTTCCCGATCCGATCCCGATGAGCGTGGTGCCCGCATCCTTTAGTATCGCTTTTACGTCGGCAAAATCGACGTTTATGATTCCCGGAACGTTCACGAGTTCGGTCACGGCAAGCACCGCCTGCTTCAGAATATCATCGACAAAACCGAACGCTTTCACGATCGACGTCTCTTTGTCGATGAGGCTGAATATCCTGTCGTTCGGAATAACGATGAGGGAATCCACCTTGTCCTTGATGCGGTGAAGCCCGTCCTGCGCGATGGACGATCGCTGCGCCCCTTCAAAGGCGAACGGTTTTGTGACCATCGCAACGGTAAGGATGCCTTTTTCCTTTGCGATTTCGGCGACGACGGAAGATCCGAGCGTACCGGTTCCGCCCCCCATGCCGGCGGTCACGAAAACGACATCGGCGCCCTCGAGCGCTTCCCCTATCTCCGAACGGTTCTCCTCTGCAGCCTGTTTCCCTATTTCGGGATTCATTCCCGCACCCAATCCCTTCGTGAGCGCGCGGCCGATGTATATCCTCCTGTGCGCCGAAACCCTGTCGAGGTCCTGCGCGTCCGTGTTGATCGCGATGAACTCAACGCCCCGCATGCGGTCCCCCTCCATCATGCGGGAGATGATTTTTCCTCCGGCTCCTCCGATGCCGATTACTTTTACGTTCGCAATGGGAGCCCGCGAGACGTTCTTCGGCTGAGAAACTTTTCTCTGTGTTTTTTTATGTTCCTTTTTTTTCATATGCGGGAGTTAGGGGATGAAATTTTTGAAAAAGTTTTTGACCATGTCTTTGACGTTGGTGATCACGATGCGGTCGTCGGTGTTCCCGATGATTGCGAGTCCGAGCGCCGTCGCAAACTCCGGATCATCCAATAATTCTTTGTGGGCGGGGTTCATTATTTCAAAAGGACCGAGATCCGGAAAACCAAGTTGCGTGTGGAAGCGGAGCTCCTGACGCACGAGATCGACAATGCCCGGAAGTTTCGATCCCCCTCCCGTGATAACGACTCCCGCGGGAAGCTGAACGCTTCTCCCGAGAACCTTGAGCTCATTATTCACAAGCTCAAGTATTTCCGCAAGCCTCACCTCTATAATCTCCGCGATAAAACGCTTTGAAACCTCCCCTTTGTTCGTCGGATCGAATTCCGAAAGCTGTATCGAATCCTTGCGGTTTATCTCTTTTGACAATGCGTATCCGTACGTAAGTTTTATTTTTTCGGCGGAATCGAAGGCAACCTTGATTCCCATTGCGATGTCGTGCGTGACATGTCTCATTCCGATCGGGATACTTCTCGCATAGGAAACTTTGTTCTCCTCGTACATGACGAACGAAGTTGATTCAAATCCGAAATCCACCATAAGCACGCCGAGATCTCTCTGTTTCTTCGAGAGCACCGATCGGGACGCCGCGAGCGGATTGAACACGATTCCTCCCACTTTGATTCCCACATGACCGAGTATTTTAAGGAGAAGATTCGTCTGGGGAGCGAACGCTTCCACGATGAGAGTGCTCACCTCGAGACGATTTCCCGTCATTCCGATGGGATCATGTATGTCTCCGACGTCATCAACAAAGAACTCGCGCGTGATGTTGTGGATGACCATGTAGTTCGGCTGAAGCTTCACGGCCTGCGAAGCCTGTATCACCCTGTCCACGTCATCTTGCTGTATCTCCCTGTCGGCGCGGGCGACGGCGGCGATTCCCCGGGAATTGCGGACCCGGATATGCTCGCTGTTCACGTTTACGAACACGTTCTGAGTCACGCGCTTCGAAATGTTCTGGAGGTCGAGAACGAGATCCCTGAGTACGCGCGTCGCATCTTCCGGATCGACAAGCACGCCCCTATGAAACCCTACGGACGGCTGTTTCACCACAGCAAGAACGGAAAGCTGTCCGTCCTTCCTTTTTTCGGCGACGACCCCTTTTATGTATGACGATCCGATGTCTATCCCTGTAATGATATTCGACATAAATGATTCAACCTCCCCTTGAAGGAGAAAAAAGCGAGCGGAATATTTCCCTTTCACGCGCTTCCATTACCATTCTATCATTCTTTTTCTTGTGTTCATATCCCAAAAGATGGAGGAGTCCGTGGACCGCGAGAATCCGTATATCCTCTTTCTTCTTTGAGATGTGCCGGGGGGCGACAAAGATCTCCCCGCAGTAGCGAAACCCTTTTGGAAGCTCAGGGTGAGGGAGCGATCGATCGGCGACGAAACTGAGTACATTCGTCGGAACGTCCTTTTTTCTCGTCTCCCTGTTTATGCGTCTCATCGATTCGTCCGTGACGAGATGCGCCTCAACAAAACACTTTCCGGCTCCCTCCAAAAGAAGCGCGCCCCGAAGGGCGTTCTCCACGACCGCGGCGGACGAGGCGAACGTTTCGCGTTCATACGTCACGGAAATTCTGTTGTCTTCGGATCCGTTTTTCTTTCTCATGCGTTTTCCTGCAGGCGGGAAAGCCTCTCCTTCACCGCCGCGGCCACCGACTCGGATTCCGCCCTCCCCTTGAGCGTTTTCATCGCTTCTCCCATGACTTTTCCGAAGTCTTTCGCGGTTTCGGGTTTCACCGCGACGCATGCCCTC
Source organism: Candidatus Paceibacter sp. (assembly GCA_020724685.1). Classification (GTDB taxonomy): domain Bacteria; phylum Patescibacteriota; class Minisyncoccia; order UBA6257; family GWB1-50-10; genus GWA2-45-9. Next base: position 6,455 of record DYGP01000003.1, on the reverse strand, counting down.
TCGACCGCATCCGCGATCTCCTCTCCGGAAGCCCTTGGAGGGAGATATTTTTCGAGTATCGCCCGCTCGGCATCCTCTTTTTCCGAGAGATCCCCGCGTCCTCCGTCAAGAAACGCACGGGATGATTCCTTTCTCTTCTTCACCTCCCGGGCGATAACGTCGAGAACGTCGTCGTCGGAGAGCGGCGCATCAATTCCCTTTCCCCGTCTCTCTATCTGTTTCGTTTGGAGCGCAGCAAGAAGCATCCTCAATACGGATACCTCGAATGCCTTTTTCTCCCGAAAATATTTTTCGTATTCGTTATGAATTCTTTCTGCGAGAGACTGTGCTGTTTCCATATTTCCGCGCTTGCTTCAATTCTTCTTTTTTCGAGACCTTGTAGAGGGCCGTGCTACGGCGCTTGTTCTTGTTCACTGTGCGGCTCTTGAAGCGGCGTTTCTTCATTTCCTTCATCACCCCGCTGTGCTTCACCCTCTTATTGAAACGAAAAAGGAGAGAATTCACGCTTTCCCCTTCTTTCTTTTTTGACTCTATCATGATTTATGAAGATATTTTTTTCTTTATTTCATCGACCGATTCTTTTTGATTGTTCACTATGCTTTGAATGCATCCTCCCCCGTCATCCTTCCATCGCGGCATCACATGGACGTGAAGGTGGGGAATTTCCTGTCCCGCAACTTCGCCATGATTGATTCCTACAGTGAAACCGGCGGGATTCAGTTTCTTGTCCAGAAGAGACACAACCGTCCGAACCCCTCCGAACACCGCCGCGACCGTTTCGGGGGAAGCCTCGCTTACGGAAAATACGTGCTCTTTCGGGATGACAACCGTGTGCCCCGGAGTCCTCGGATGGATATCCAGGATTCCGATCACCTCCCCGTCTTCATATACGACATGCGCGGGGATCTCCTTCTTCGCTATCTTGCAGAAGATGCACTCCATATTCACTCTTCTTTCAGTTTCTTTTTTACCACTTCTACCATGCGATCCGCAACAACCGTCTCCTGCGCTCCCGTTCTCGTATCCCGGATAATCACCGTTCCCTCAAACGCCTCTTTCTGTCCGAGAAGCAGGGCAAACGGAACTTTCATCCGTTCCGCGGTTTTAAGTTGCATCTTCAGGGATTTTTTCCCGAGAGCTTCGACGGCGATAACGCCTCCTTCTCTCAGAAGATTGATGAGCCTTACGCTCGCCTTCTTCGCGTGGTCCCCTATCGCCACGAAAAAAACTTTTGGTTTTTCTTTTCGTTCGCCGGAAGCCGATGCCTTCATGCAATCAGCAACGCGGTCAAGGAAAATAACGTTCCCGACCGCCGGAACCTGACGACCGAAAAGCGCTTCTGAAACGTAATCGAATCTCCCGCCGAGCGCAAGGAGGGTCCCTTGTTGCGAGTGGACTGAAAAGACAAACCGATTCCACGCATCTCCGTCGCGAACGAGATTGGGATCGAGTTCATACACAATCCCCTCCTCTTCGAGAAGCTCGAGGATCGTTTTGAAATGATTGTTGCAGTTTTGGCACAGGTGATTGAGTATGAGGGGCGCCTCCTGTCTGAGTGTGGCGCACTTTTCGTCTCCGCAGGAAAGGAAGAGATACGGGTTCTGGGCTTTTGCGCATTTTTTGCACATATTCGGACGCTCCTTCGCGCAGAACGATCGCAACTTGTCGCGATATCCCGCCTTGCACGCCCTGCATCCGTTCGTGTTGATTTTCAGGACGGACTTCCGTATTTTGACGGCCTTCAAAAAACTGAATGCCGACTGAACCGTCTCAATGTCGTACACGGGATCGTTGTCTCCGAGAATCGAAAACCCAAGTTCGCGGAACTCTCCTGAGGGACATATCCCGAAATCATCCTCTCTCGAAAACGCGGATCCTCTGAAAAAAACCTTGAGAGGAGACGCAAAATATCCGAGATGGTGCTGAATGTAACTCCTCACAAGAGGAAAAAGTCCCGTCGGACGGAGGGCGAATTTTTCCCTCGACCCCGGTAACTTGAAAACATACCATGACTTTTCGGCGGCGCGGCGGTCTTTCCCGAAGATTTTCTCGAAGATCGACACGGATTCGAGCGCCGGGGTTTCAATGGCGTGGCATCCGTGAAGCTCGGCGACGGAATTTCCCGCCCTCCACATTTCCTTCCAGACGGCGGAGTCCCTCGGCAACACATCCGAAAATCCGCGCGAAGGGGCGGTGTCGGTTTTTTGCTTCTGCTGTTTTTTTTCCTTGTTTTTTGCCATAAGAACGGAAGGGTTATCTCGTGCCGTATGCGGGCGCGGAAAATGCCTGTACCTCGTTGATGGGCCACAAGCGGACCCGCACGACGCCGATAACATCGTCGCGGTTCAGAGGACCCCAGTTTCTCGAATCAAAACTGAAATTCCTGTTGTCCCCCATGACGAAAAATTCCTCCTCTCCGAGCACGACCTCGAACGATCCCTGCGTGACCCGGCCCCCGAGATACGATTCTTCGAGTTCTATCTCCTCCTCCCCGCGATATGCCGAAACGCTTCCCTTCTCCACCACGATACGCTCGCCGGGAAGCCCTATGATCCGCTTTATATAGAAAGACTTCGGATCCCCGGGATAGCGAAAAACGATCACTTCCCCCCGTTCGGGTTCCCTGAACATATACGTGAGTTCGTCCACGAGAAGGTAATTTCCATTGAAAAACGTCGGCTCCATGCTCGCTCCGCTCACGACGAACGGCTGGACAACGAAAGCGCGCACAAGCGTCACGGCAACGATCGCGACGATTACCGTTTCAAAGATTTCGAACAAGGACCACAACGCTTTTCTCATAAAAATGGCGGGGTAAAAATGATTATGCGATAATTGTATGGAATATGAGCGAAAAATTCAACTTCAAAACAATCCGTGTCATTTTCGGACTGGGAAATCCTGGGCGCGAGTATGCGGACACGTTCCACAACGCAGGCTCCCAACTGATATCATTCCTCAAGAATGACTTCATTCCCGGAGGAAAATGGAAAAAACACTCTTCCGGAATCTTTACATATGCGCAGAGCGACGGAAAAATTCTCGTTCTCCCGCTTGTTTTCATGAATGAATCCGGAATCATGGTTTCCCGGGCAATCTCGTTTTTCAAGGAAAATCCCAAAAGGATCCTTGTCGCGCATGACGATTCGGACATCAGGCTCGGATCCTACAAAATCGCGAAAGAGAGGGGTGCCGCCGGCCACAAGGGAGCGCTCTCCGTCATGACACACCTCGGAACGCGTTCCTTTTGGAGGGTTCGTATCGGGATCGGAAGACTAAGAAACGGGAAAAAGGAGAAAGCGGAGTCGTTCGTACTTGCGCGGGAAACTCCGGAAGAAACGGAAACCCTCCGGAAAACGTTTGAAACGATTGCGGAAAAAGAATTTTTTCCCGCGGAAAGCGAAAATTGAAACGAAAGCTCCTATCGGAGATCCTTATCGCTCCGACTGATTTTCTAACGTAAGGTTGACGGAAAAACCGACGGAACCGTCTTCAAGTTCTTTTATGCTCAAAAGGGGAACCGAGACGGTGTCAAAAAGCCCCGAGCCGATGAGGGCGTCTTTGAATCCGATCACAGAACCGTTGTTCGGAGCCACCGCGAGCACGTTTATCGAAGAGGAAAGTGATCCAACGTCGATCCGTTCGACAAAAACACGTTCATCTCCGGCGATCGAACGGATGTTTTCGAGAAGTTCTTTCCACTCCTTCGCATTATTGGAGCTTTCCCCAAGCGCTCCCACAATCGCGTTGAAGCGTTCCGCTCTTTCGGAAAGGTCCGAAACGTCTTCGGTGTTGATTTGGGATTTCGAAACGATAATGCTCCCCTCAAGCGATCTTTCCTGAGAAGAGAGGAATACGAACGCGGAGAGAAAGACAATAAAGAAAAAGCCGAGAATGATACCGAGCGCATTCCTCCAAAGACGGACGAATCCGATCAGATGTTCTTCAAAAAAGAGGTCTTCCGAGGTTTCTTTCCCGAGATTTATGTATTCGTCGCGTTCGCCGAGATTGAACATGTCTCTCATCCCCGCACCGAGGGGCACATACCAGATCGGGGACATTCCTTCGAATGACAAAGCGAGCGTCTCAACGGGGATTTCAAAGTTTTTGCGGATCACCTCCCTCACTCCGTCTTCGAATCCGGGAGCGACGAGGAGAAGGGAGTCGACTTTCTCTTTGAATTTTCCCATCGAAAAATTCATGACTTTGCGGACCTCGTCGACGACGACCTGGTCGAATTGCTCTTTTGATATCTGGTCACCCTCACCCTTCACGGACGCCCACGACCTGAAATAATCGAAATAGACCTTGTTCTTTCTCACGATCGAAAGATTGACGCCGTCACTCGAAATCTGGAGAAGGAGTTCGTTTTTTTCTTTTATCCCTCCCGATTTTTCAAGAAGCCTTGAAACGGAAAGGGAGGGAAACTCGAAAGCAAGAGGGCGGAAATTCGCCTCGATGAACGCCGATTCATACGCGTCGACGACGTCCGACTCGACGAAGGCCCCAAGAAGATCGTATCGATCGGACAGCTCCTCGAGCATCTGCCAACTCATACGGGAAGTCTGTGCGGGAAGCGGAGATATCGTCTGAAGATTCAGAGACGCGGATTCCTGAAGTTTGTCTTCTCCGACATTCGGGACGGAAAAACTCTGGGTATACACAAGGAAGCTCGGAAGCACGACAACGCTCTGCACGATCTCGGAAGACTTTCCGGGAACGATCGCCTCATGAAGCGACGTGAGAACGTTTTTGAACTGTTCCGCGTCCTCGATGCGGCCGTTCCGGACGACCCCGGGGGGGAATCTGAGGGAAAACATTTTCGGTGCACCGCCTGAAGCGCTCACGTACTGAACGCCGAGACTGCTCACATAAACTCCGCCGACATTCGGGCGAGAACTCAGGCGTTCGAAAAAACGCATGCCTTTTCCGAATATGGAAAGGATTTTGTTTTTCATATCTGCAACGGGGAAATTATTCAATCGCCTCCTCCGAGACCGATTCCAATTGCGTGTGTCCTGTTATTTTATCAACCAGAATGCGCGCGACGAGTTTTTTTTGTCTCGACCCCGCATATCCGAGGCTCTCGACGGTGTAGGTATATTTCGAATCCCCGAAATCGGAAGTGCGACATACGTCAACCGCCACGGAATCCTCGCCGACCGGAAACGAATATGCGTAAGGATCGCCGCACGCCTGTTCGGTAAACTCCTTATTCTGGGCAACGCGCACCATCGCGTCGCGGATCCCCGAGTTTGCCGCGGCGGTCGCGCGAATCGAAAGCCGTTCTCCGTATCCGGAAGTGCTCAGAAAATACGCCACAAAAGATCCCGCAATCGCTATTTCCACGATGATTCCCCCGACAAGAAGGATGAACGGGAGGGTCATCTGGCCGCGGCGATTCTTTTTGCTTCGGTTCACGGACATACACGATGATATCATAGCAAAAAAAAGAGGGGTTGTCGCTTCGTATCCCTCTTTTTTTCTACGATATTTTCGATATGGAAACCGCAGTATATGCCTGGCGATGCCCTTTCGTCTTTCGATATCTTGTTTTCGGATGAAAACGGAAAACGATCTTCTTTTTCCCTCTTCCCTCTTTTGCCACGATCGCGGAGACAACGGATCCTTTCACGTACGGCGTTCCGATAACGGTCTCTTTCCCATCGTCCTTCAGGAGCACTTTATCGAAAGAAACTTTCCCGTCAGCCGACGGCGCAAGCTTCTCGACGGAAACGACGTCTCCTTCCGATACTTTATATTGCAAACATAGTCTTGTGTAAATCTTCTCTACGGTATCATCCGCAAAAAATAAAATCAACCCCGCGCCCTTTCCAAATCATTGCGCGTATCCGGCGGTTTCCACGAAAAAACCTCCCCCTAACCGGGGGAGGTTTTTTGCGTGAAACCGACTACTCGACGTGGTCTCTCAATTTCGAGATGAGATGCGACGCATATTCTTTCCCGCCGAGACCGAAGGCGATACCGCCTGCGATGGCGAGCATTGCGACAAATCCCGTCACGAGCGCATTGATGATGACAACCGCGACACCAAGCTGCGAGAGCGAGGCGAAAAATCCGAATACGACAACCGCCCACCATGTGAGCGAACCCAAAAACTTCGCCGCATGGAGCTTCGCGCCCGTCACGGAAGCGTGCACAACCTTCTTAAGAAGGTTTGCAACTACCACCGCCGCAAGCATGATAAGCACCGCGACGATTACGTTCGGAATATAAAGGAGGGTCTCCTTCAAAAACGTTGAAAGCGAGTAGAACCCGAGAATGTCCGATGCCGCAAGAAGAAACACGACGACAAAGAACCAATACACGATCTTCCCGAAGAACTTTCCGCTGTTCATCGAAATGCCCGCCCTGTTGAAATATTCCTGGAACCCGAGGTTTGCAAGCGCCTTATCGAGCTTTATCGCGACGATCACGCGCTCAATGAGCGCGCC
>DYGP01000073.1 GCA_020724685.1 Candidatus Paceibacter sp. | reverse complement strand
AGCGAAGTGACGGACAGAAGCGTAAATTCAATCCCTTCGTTTTTCAGCAGTGTAATGGCGTCGAAAGCCTCTTTTGCTATCATGCCGCATGTCACAATCGTGCCGATACTGTCGGGGGAATGATTCACTCTTTCGAATCCGTTTTCATACACCCCTCCAAAGTTCCACGGAACTTCCGATTTATGGAGGCGTATGTATGTGGGGCCTCTTCTGAGGAGTGCGTTGTTCACGCTTCTCAGAAACTGTTCTATGGAAGAGGGTTCTTCGGTCGCCATTCCCGGCATTGTAAGCAATGCGCCGGGTTGTCCGCTTGACTGATGGGTGCTTCCGTTTTTTCCTCCGCTTAAGCCTCCCTGTACGGAAAGGAATATCACCGGCGTTTTTGCCTGTGCGAGCATGTTCATCTGATCCATGTGCCGGTACAGAAACGCATCTCCGCAAAGAATGACAATGACCGCGTCTTTGCGGACGCAGTGAATGCCGTGTGCCATTGCGGTCATGTGCTGTTCGCGTATTCCCACGTTATGGTAATGGCTTTCACCCGCGGAGAAATATCCTGTTCCATACACGAACGTTCTCGGCGGATAATCCGACGTAAGAACATACAGCCTGTCTCCCAGTTTTTCCGCAAGCATTCTTACGATATCCTCCTCAATTTTATATTGAAGGATGTTTTCAGAATCTTCTTTTGTTGCGGTTACAGTCGGAATCGGGTAGGCGATATTTATTTCAGGATGTTCCGGAAGCCTTTTTCTTTCGATGACGGGAATTTCCGCATCATCAAAGGAATCGAGCACGGAATCGAATTCTATCGAGCGTACCGTATCTCCCTTTTCCGCTCCGTGGACAACGTGAAACCCGCAATAATCTTCCTTTGCTCCGGGAATGCCGTAAGCTTTTTCCGTGTTGGCAATGATGCATACCGGTCCGTTTTCGGAAAGCGCGATCGCTTCCCTGTATGCGTCCGATATTTCCTGTATGTCGTGACCGTTCTCTATGGTCACCGTTTGCCATCCGTATCCCGACCATAATGCGACAAGGTCGCTGCTGTCGGTATTTTTTACGCGGGTGGACAACTGTCCTCCGTTTTTGTCTATGACGCAGATGAGATTTTTGAGTTTCAGATGCGCAGCATGACGCGCCGCTTCGGAAACGTTTCCTTCCTCTTCCTCTCCGTCACCAAGAAAGCAGAATATGCGATTCTGCATGTTTGCGTCCCCAAATCCGATGCGCGCTCCGACTGCATATGAGAGTAGCATCCCCAAACTTCCGCTCGGCGTGATGTCCACTCCCGGCATGACGTTCATGTCTTCATGCCCGTGAAGGCGCGATCTGAATCTTCGATACGTTCCCATCTCTTCGTCGGATACCCACCCAAGAAGGTTGAATATGCTATATCGAAGAGGTCCGAGATGTCCGCGCAACAATACGTAATCGCGAAGCGGATGACGCGGATTTTCCGAATCGAATCTCAATATGTCACCAAAGTAGAGGACCAGGAGAAGGTCAAGGCTGGAGCAGCATGCCCCAAGATGGCCCGTTTGGGCGATCTTTATGGTTCTCAGCATTCTCCTGAAGAGAATGCTCCGCAGCTTCAGAAGGTTTTCTATCATCTGATTTTCCTCGTATGTTTTTTAAAAGCTGGGAATATTCTAATATATTTTTTATATATTGTCAAACTATTTTTTATACTACGACGGGAGAAAAACGCGACAATAGGCAATGTTACCAAAGAGAGGTATAATCGTATATATAATCATATGAACAACACAAAAAACATTTATATCGTTCCGTCGCTGGTTATTGCACTCGGCATTGCGCTCGCGGGCGGGCTGTGGGCCTATTCGTTCTATTCGGTGAGGTCGTTTGAAAACACGCTTTCCTCGACGGGTTCGGCGAAAATTGCCGTGACGTCGGATACCGTGAAGTGGAACCTCCAGATCACGAGAAAGACGATCGAGCCCGAGCTGAAAAGCGGATACGCGAATCTCGGCAAGGACGTGGAAACAGTGAAAGCCTTTCTCAAGGAAAAGGGCATTGCCGACGGGCAGATCGCCGTTTCCCAGGTTTTTGTTGATGAGATATACAAATACAATCAGAGCGGGGATACGGGCCCGAAAGAATTCAATCTCCGCCAGTCCGTCACGATACAGTCCGATGATGTGAAAGGCATCGACGCGCTTGCGAAAAACCTCGGCGAACTCGTGAACCGCGATGTCTTTGTGAGCTCGAACTACCTCGAATTCTTTGTTTCGAAACTTCCCGAAATCCGCGTATCGCTTCTTTCAGACGCGATCAAGGATGCAAAAGCCCGTGTGGAGCAGATCGCGAAATCGAACGGACAGGAAGTCGGATCGCTTCAGTCGGCGGCGAGCGGCGTGACGCAGGTGCTTGCGCCGAATTCCATCGACATATCCGATTACGGGCAGTACGATACGCAGAGCCTCGAAAAGGAA
>DYGP01000002.1 GCA_020724685.1 Candidatus Paceibacter sp. | reverse complement strand
GGGTTTTGCTCAAAGAATGTTCGAACTTCGTCCAAAAAACACCGCAAAAGACACTGCGATGTATCGCGGTGTTTTTATTTTTTGCATGCGGATACGGGAAAATCTGTTACAATGGAAACACATCCATGACCACCGAAAAACGAATCATAAAGACCGTGAAAAAGGTGATGCCCGCGGTCGTGACCATCATCATCCGCAAAAGTCTCGAGGAGGTGAGGAAAGACCTCGAAGAAGAACGAAAGGAAAATCGCATGGCAGTCGCGGACGTCGTCTCCATTCCGAAAGACAAGATAAACGCCCGGGGCATGGTCCAGGTGGACGGCGGATCCGGATTCATCGTCGATAAACGGGGAATCGTGCTCACAAACAAGCACGTCGTAAGCGAGCCGCGCGCGGAGTATGCCGTCGTCATGAACGACAACGAAGAGTATATCGCCGAACTTCTCGCCCGCGATCCGGTGGACGACGTTGCGATACTGAAGATCCATCCGAAAAAACACCTTCCTTACCTCAAACTCGGGAAATCCTCGAATCTCTCCCTCGGACAGACGGTTCTCGCGTTCGGGAATGCGCTCGGGATATTCAAAAATACCGTTTCAATGGGAATCATATCCGGCCTCTCGCGCTCGGTGACTGCATATCCGAATCCCCACGGGGCGGGAATTGAAATGCGCGGACTCATCCAGACCGACGCCGCCATCAATCCGGGAAACTCCGGAGGACCGCTCACCGACGCACACGGGCGCGTGATCGGCATCAACGCGGCAATTATATCCGACGCGGAAAACATCAGCCTCGCCATTCCCGCAGATTCCGTGAAACGGGATCTCCAGGATCTCAAAAAATACAAAAAGATACGCCGGCCCCTCCTCGGAATCCACTTCACGCCTATATCGAAAGACCTTTCGGAAAAACTCAATCTCCCGATCGCATCCGGCGCAATCGTGCTCCGCGAACACCCTGTCCAGAAAGCGGTTGTTCCGGGAAGTCCCGCCGATATCGCCGGCATTATTGAGAACGATATCGTAATCGCATGGAACGACGATTCCCTCACTTTCGAAAAAAACGTACTTGATTTCCTCGAAACGTCGAAGGTCGGAGAGACGGTGACGCTCACCGTTCTCCGGGACGGGAAAGAAATCAAGAAGCGCGTCACGCTCGGAGAAAGAAAGTAAGGAAAGCGGAAAAAAACAAAAAAAGAAAACTCCCTTTCGGGAGTTTTCTAGTATATGTATTCGTTCACCACCTTTCCGTTTTTGTCGTATAGAATGAGTCGGTCGTGTTCAGTATCGAAAAACATCTCCGCGTTCAGCCATACGCGCCATTCATTCGAGAAGAAGTCTTTATCCGAACGGTGCGCCCGATAGCATCCTCCGTAGTTCAGGGTGTCGAGGAAGGCGCGGCACGCCGTGTCGGCCGGACCCGTAAACATGTTTTTTTCCGCGGCGGTGGGTTCCTTGCATCCGCCCATTCTTCCGAGAAAATTCTGACACGCTCCCGAGAAGGTGATGATCTCCTTTCTGTCGAACGACGGGCACGATGTGGGAAGCTTCGGGTTGAACGAATACGTATTGTTGAGATATCCGATGCACTTGTTCAGCCGGAAATTTTTTTCTATGGGACCCTTTGCGCTGTATACTGTCACGTAATTTCCGTTCCTGAGAACAATGTTTCCGTTCGGCGTCCATCCTGAAATTCCGAAGTCCTCAGACGCTTGCGGAATATACACCTCTCCGCCACGGTTCCCTCTCACCTTCCATCCCGTCACGTCGACGGATTCCTCGTTCGTTCCCGAAAACCGTATCGTGAACTGCCCGCGACGCGGCGAGGAATACGAGGGACGAACAACTCCCGTAATAGCAACCTTCTTGTAATACGGGGAAAGATCGTTTATCGAAAATCCGTCGGGAGGAACGGGTTTCGGCGGTTCCTGTATTTTCGGAGGAACGTCCTGTTTCGGCGTCTGGACAACGCCCGCGTTCAGAGGAACGTTCGTCGGCTGCTGTTGCGTTCCGGGAGGAACGTAAAGCGGCGTCAGCTTGAAAATATCACGGAAGACGATTTTGCCTTTGAGCTCGCGTCCGACGGAAAAAACGAGCCCGAGAAGCACGAGGATGATAACGAGAAAAATAATGAGCTTCTTCATGTTTCCATTAAAACACGATATTCACGAGTCTCCCAGGGACGTAAATAATCTTCTTCGGCGCGTTTCCCCCAAGAAACGCCCGGACACGCTCGGAAGCAAGCGCCTTTTCCTCTATTTCTTTTTGCGTCGCGGTGAGTGAGATTTCGAACTGATCGCGCACTTTTCCGTTCGTCTGGACCACAATTACAAGCGTTTCTTCAATGAGTTTTGACGCGTCGTACGTCGGCCACGCTTCGCGATGGATTGAGTGAAATCCTTTTTGTCCCGATTCATCTCGTGAATCGAGGATTCTCGATTTTTCGTTGTCAAAAAATCGGGACCAAATCTCTTCGGCGAGAAATGGGGCGAACGGAGCAATGAGCTTCAAAAACGCGCGCGCTTGCGATTCAGACATTGTTCCCTTCGCCTCGCACTCGTTCAGAAAGATCATGCAGGCGCTAATCGCGGTATTGTACTGGAGATTCTCAATATCCTCCGTCACTTTCTTTATCGTCTTGTGGAGCGCGCGTTCAAGCGACGCGTCATCTGACGTCCCCCACGTCTTTCGGTCATAAAATTTCCATATGCGATCAAGAAAACGCGAGACGCCGAGAATCCCTTGGTCGCGAAAATCTCCTCCCTGCTCGAATGGCGCAAGGAACATGAGGTACATCCGGAACGCGTCCGCGCCGAATTCCTTCACATATTCATCCGGATTGATGACGTTCCCTTTCGATTTCGACATCTTCGCCCCGTCTTTGACGAGAAGTCCGTGCGCTCTGAACTTCGGAAACGGCTCTTCGAACGAAATGAGTCCCGCGTCTTTGAGCGCCATCGCGAGGAAGCGCACGTAGAGAAGGTGGAGCACGGAATGCTCCGCACCGCCGATATACATATCGACAGGCAACCACAACTTCATTCGCTCCGCGAATGAAGAATTTCCAATTTCCAATTTCCAATTTTCAAACCTCATCAAATATCCGATGTAGTACCATGCGGAATCAAGGAACGTATCGGACACGTCGGTCTCGCGGCGCGCATCGCTTCCGCACGCGGGACACGTCGTTTTATAAAACGACTCGTCTGACGCGAGCGGCGATTCTCCCGTCCCTTTCGGACGGAAATCCTCCACTTGCGGAAGCACCACAGGAAGCTGACTCTCGGGCACCGCGTACCATCCCGGCATTTCTTTTTGTTCTCCTCTTCCTTCTTTCGCGCACGCGTCGCAATAAACCATCGGAATCGGAGGTCCCCAATACCGCTGGCGCGAGATGAGCCAATCGCGGAGACGAAACTGCGTGTGCGTCTCCCCCCCGACGAATTCCGTGATTTTCTTCTTCGCTTCTTCGGAATCCATCCCGTCGAACGCGCCCGAGTTCATAAGCGGACCGCTTCCTTCATACAGAGCATTCTCCTCCCCTCCCAATATGACTGAAACCACGCCAAGACCGAACTTTTCTGCAAATTCAAGATCGCGCTTGTCGTGCGCGGGAACCGCCATGATGGCGCCGGTGCCGTATCCCGAGAGCACGTAGTCCGCGACAAAAACCGGAATTTCCTCCTTGTTTGCGGGATTTATCGCTTTTATCCCCTTGAGTTCAATTCCCGTCTTTTCTTTATTCTCTATCCTCTCTTCGTCGGATTTCTTCTTTGCGTTTGCAACGTATTCTTCTACTTCTTCTCTGTTGGAAATTGGAAATTGGAAATTGGAAATTGCGTCATGCTCAGGAGAGATGACGAGGTATGTCGCCCCGAAAAGCGTGTCCGGACGCGTGGTGAATACCTCAAGTTCGTATTTTGGATTTTGAGATTCATCTTTGAGATTTGAATTTTGAATTTTGAATTTTATTTTCGCTCCTTCCGATCTCCCTATCCAGTTTCGCTGCGCAATCTTCACCTTTTCCGACCAGTCTATCGTTTCGATGTTCTTGAGAAGCTTGTCGGCGTATTTTGTGATGCGGAAAAACCACTGCTCGAGATCTTTCTTCTCCACTCCACTCCCGCACCGTTCGCATGCTCCCCTCTCCGCCTGCTCGTCGGAAAGTACCGTTTTGCACGACGGACACCAGTTCACCGCCTGCTTCTTCCGATACGCGAGTCCCTGGCGCCACATCTCCGTGAATATCCATTGCGTCCATTTGTAGTATTCCGGCTTATAGGTCTCAAGCCGCTCCTCCCACGCGAATCCGTTTCCCACGATTTCAAGTTGTTTATAGAACCTTTTCTCGGAGACTTCCGCCTGCGCCGCAGGATGCGTTCCGATTTTCAATGCGTAGTTTTCCGAATGGATGCCGAACCCGTCGAGCCCGATCGGCTCGAAGACGTCATATCCCCGCATGCGCATAAACCGGCCGTATATGTCAGAACCCGTGAACGCGTACATGTTCCCCACATGAAGCCCTTCCGCGGACGGATACGGGAACATCATGAGATTGTAGAATTTCCCCTTTCCGCGAGGCGATGAAAAGTCGGGCTCGTACACCTTCTCGTCCCGCCACCTCTTCGTCCATTTTTCTTCAATTGCCGGAAAATCGTATTTTTTCATGGCGCCAAATATCAGTTATTGTATCCCCAAACATACGTTTTCTCAACGAATGACTTGACTCCGCCGCTCCGAGGCGTATGATGAAAACTCGGTTTTTTATGTTCTTTGAAATCATGAGCGAACCGGTTCATCCGGCGGATGGGACGCATATCCCGAAGGGATTTGTTCACTTTTGTCTCATATGAACAAAAGGTATTGGCTGGACGACACATTCGTCTTTCCGGCGGTTCGCAGAACGGGGCACTTGCTCCGTCCCTTGGGGTAAAACCCAAAAAATGAACTGTGCGTTTATACAACGCAAAAAACACGATTAACCCCCGGCGACGGGGGTTTTTATCATTCCGAAAAAACGCGGGACGCATTACAAACGCAATCCAAACGCCTGTCCGGTGTTTTTCAAAATTTGTTCGCGCATCGTCTCGAGAGAAGCGTCTTTTATCTCCGCGAGCTTCTTCACCACTTCAACGACATATGCCGGCTCATTCCGCTTTCCGCGATACGGCACCGGCGCGACCCACGGCGCATCGGTCTCCGAGAGGAGTTTCTCGTCGGGGATTTCGCGGATCACCTCGGCGTAATCAATGCCGTTCTTCTTCGGCGGGAATGTAATCACTCCCCCAAACGTGAAATAGCATCCAAATTCGAGAAACCGTTTCGCCTCCGCGACGGTTCCGCGAAACGAATGGATGATGGGACTTTTTTTCGGTTTATGCATCTCAAAGAGTTTTGCGACGTCCTCATAAAGATCTCGGCAATGAATCACGAGCGGACGATTGATGTCGTTCGCAAACCGTATCTGTGCGACAAACTCCCTCCTTTGCGCTTCCTTTTTTTCTTCCGTGTCCGCATAGAGCGCATCAAGTCCGCATTCGCCGACCGCAACCACTTTTTCGCTCTCCGCAAGTTTTTTGAAAAAATCGCAGTCAAACGATTCCGCGGGAATTTTTTTCGCGTCATCCGATGCGCCGAATTCATCCTCGTCGCGATCCGATTCAACGGCGTGTCCGGGATGAAGCCCGATTGCCGCCCACACGCGATCGTAGGCCTCCGCAAACGCAACCGCTTCCGCGGAAGTCAGTTTTGACGTACCCACCGTAATCATTCCTACGCCCGCTTCTGCGGCACGCCGGATGATATCCTCCTTTTCTTTTCCATACGCAGGGAAATGCGCATGCGTATGAGCGTCAAAATATCTGAATTCCATGGAATGATTAAAACAAAAAACGCCTCTATTAGAAAGCGTTTGTTTTTTATATGCCCTGAATCCATCCGGGAATATCCCTAACGGAAGAAAGAATATCCTTTTCCGAAACTCCCATGTTTCGAAAATCCTCGAAAGAGGTTCCTCCCGAGAGAACGGCAACGGCAGTGAGGCCGGCGTTCCGGGCGTATCCCACGTCGAACACGGTGTCCCCCACATATACAACTTCTTCCGTGCCATGTTCCCTTCTCATGTATTCTGCGATGCTCACAAAAGAGCGCGGATCCTTTTTCTCATAAGAAGGAGAAAAAAATCTCCTTTTTGTGTCCCCTTCCAATCCCACGGAAAGAGAAAAGGAATCAAGAAGATCGAGCGCGCGCAACAATTCGCCGGTGTTCTCGGTATGCCGGGAAGTAAAGAGGGCGATTCCTCCGCACGCCTCTCTGCTCCACGAAACGATTTCCCGCGCGCCGTCGATGAGCGAGACAGGATCAACGGTGTCCCATATTTCCCATTGCTTGTTTATCAAAGCGGCATGATCCTCCGAAATCCCCAGCGTATCCATCAGCATCGGAATCACGGGCCTTCCCCATTGCGAAAAAAACTTTTCTCTTTCGCCCTTTCCGAACGAGATTCCGTTTATCGCGAGGAGAACGCTTACGCGGTATTTTCCGGCATTCGGGGAATCCAAAAGGGTCCCGTCGAGATCGAAAACGACGCTTGTGTTCTTTTTCACTGTCGCACCTCCGATTTTATTAAGAAAAACTGCCCTTACCGTAGGACAGTTTCTCGGCGGCGTCAAACGCGAGCATCAATCGATTCTCGGGAAAAGCGGGGCAATCTCCGCGGCGGGGTTTTCGACGGCCTCCCGTATTTTTTCGCTTGATCCGGGAAGGAGCGGCGCGAGAAGCGCGGCAATCTCCCATACGCTTTCAAGAAGCTCCTTTACGTCCCGTTTCGCTTTTTCCGGATCCGTTTTTATCGTCTTGAACGGTTCCGTCTCCTGAATGTATTTGTCGCTGATTTGGATCCTTTCCCACACGACGTTCATCGCCTTTTGGAAATCGTACTGTTCCATCGCTTCCCTATACGGCTCCATTCCCCGTATTTCTTCACGGTTCTTTTCGAGCGTGACCCCGTACGTCCGCGCCATTTTTATCACCCTGCTTACAAGATTTCCGAGACCGTTCGCGAGATTCGCATTGTAACTTTCCATGAATCTTTTCCACGTGAAATCGCCATCCTCGAAAACCGGAACATCGCGAAGGAGCCAGAAACGCGCCGCATCGGTGCCATATTTTTCGATCACCTCATAAGGATCAACAACGTTTCCGAGGCTTTTCGACATCTTCTGTCCTCCGCTCGTGATGAATCCGTGAATGAGTATCTGTTTCGACGGCGGGAGTCCGGCAGAGCAAAGCATCGCCTGCCACATCGCGGACTGCTGGCGGAGGTTGTCCTTTCCCGCAACCTGTATCGCGTTCGGAGCGTCCTTATTTCCCCAAAATCGCTCAAACATTCCGGAACCTTCATCCGCATCCTCGGACGAAGGCCATCCGATCGTAGATATGTAATTTACGAGAGCGTCGAACCATACGTACATGACCTGCTTCTCGTCGCCGGGAACGGGAATGCCCCACGGCATTTTTTCCTTCAAACGGGAAATGCTGAAATCCTGAAGTCCCCTCTCGACAAACATCCGTATCTCCTTGAGCCGATGCGGCGGAAGCACGAAATCGGGATGCGTGTCATAGATTTCAAGAAGCTTCTTTCCGTATTTCGAAAACCTGAAAAAATAATTTTCCTCTTCAATGAGTTCAAGCTCAAGGTTCGGGTGTACGGGACATTTTCCGTTCTCGAGTTCGGAGTCGGTTTTTTCGAGTTCGCATCCGACGCAATATTTCACCTTGTACTCCTTCTTATATATGTCGCCGTTCGCCTCGCACCGTTTCCAAAATTCCTGCGCCGCCGCGACATGGTGCGCGTCGGTCGTGCGGATAAAATTGGTGTATGTCAGGTTCAGCGCCGACTTCAGCCGGTCGAACTTCGGCGCATACTCGTCCGTGTACGCCTGCGGATCTTTTCCTTCTTCAATCGCCTTTTGATATATCTTGAGTCCGTGCTCGTCCGTTCCGGTATTGAAGACGACCTCATATCCGTTCATGCGCTTCCACCGGGCGATCGCATCCGCCTGAACGATTTCGAGCGCGAACCCGATGTGCGGCGCGGCATTCACATACGGAAGCGTGGTCGTAATATAAAAATATTTTTTATTCATACAAGCTGATTTCTTCCGTCCTTCCGTTCCGCGATATATTCGAATATCTCCTGCGCGATGACTGCGATGGGGACGGCGAGAATGACGCCGAGGATTCCGGCGATTTTTCCTCCGGCAAGAAGCGCCGCAAGCACCACGACCGGATGCACTTTCATGCTTCGCCCCATGATGACGGGGATCAGGAGGTGGTTTTCGAGCTGTTGGACGATGAAGAAGAAAAGTATGGCGTATATCCCCAGCAGGAAAGAGTCGGAGACGGCAATCATGAAGGCAATGAGACCGACCACAATCGGACCGATGACCGGAACGAGTTCAAGCACCGCGGCGATCACGCCGAGGACGAAACTGTATCTGACGCCGAGAAACCAGAGTCCGACGCCGACGATGACGCCGATAAGAATGCTCAAACTCAACTGTGCCGCCATCCATCGGCGAATCTTCATCTTGAATCTTCCGAAAACCTGCAAAACCGGCTTCTCGTACTGGTCGGGAAGCACCACACGGAGAAGGCGTTCGGTCCCGTTCTTTTCGACGGAGAGATAAAACGTCGTCAGTACCGTTCCGGCAAAGAATATTGCCGACGAAAAGAATCTTTTCACCGTATCGGCGACCGATATGTCGGCGTTCACAAGGAGATCGAGAATGCGATCCCTTCCGAAAATAAGCGTTTCGACGATGGTCTCCGGAAATCCTATGCCGAATATCGCCGACATGAAATCATGGAACTGCTTCAAAAACGCGCTCGCTTCAATGACAAAGACGGGAATGACAAAATATCCCACGACGGCAATAACGAAAAATGAGCCGAGAAAAACAATCAGCGTTCCGAGAATGCGGTTCACTTTCTTCCCCTCGAGAAACGATACGATCGGATCGAGTCCGAGCGAGATGACGATGGACGCAAAAAGTATCCCGACCACTTCGCGGGCGAGAAACATCGCGGCAACCGCGAGTCCGAAGACGACGATCTTCCAGAGCGTGTGCCAGCTTATGTCGATGCGAAGTACATCTTTCATGACGCTGTTCCTACACCCTCAATATATCAAGAAAACTCTTCTCTTTAAAAGGACCTATTGCCGCGAGATTGAGGTTCTTGTTCAGAATGACGTCTTTTGCGACCTTCTGAACGTCCTTTGCGGTCACCGCGCGGATTGCGCGCGCGACGCGGTTCGGCGACGAAAGTTTTTCCCCCATGATCTCCTGGGTTCCGTAGAAATATCCAAGCGTATCCGACGTTTCCACGGAGAGAAAGAGGTCTCCCACGAGATGTTCCTTCGCCTTCTCCAGTTCGTCTTCCGGAATCCTTTCCGTCTTCATGCGCCTCAATTCTTCCGCAACCGCTTTCACGACAAGTCTCGCTTTCTTGTTGTCGACTCCCGCCGCGACCGACAATATCCCGTGATCGGAAAGAAGGTCCGCGCTCGCCTTGACGTAATATGCGGCCCCCAGCTCATCGCGGACGCGCTTGAAAAGCCTTGAACTCATTCCTCCGCCGAGCGTCTCCGCAAGAACCTCAAGAGCATAGCGCCGCTTGTCGTGCATCCCGAACGCCCGAACTCCGAGCACGAGATGCGTCTGCTCAAGTTTTTTCACGATCACTTTTTCGGCCGGGGATTTCTGCGATTCTTTCACCTTCGGTTTCTTCATCTTCTCTCCCGATCCGATCGCGCCGAATTCCTTTCGCACCGCGGCTATCGCGCGGGCGGGCGAGACGCCACCGGATATGACGACGACCGTCGATTCCGGGAGATAGTTTTTTTCGCGGTATTCCACGAAATCCTCGCGGGCGAATCTCCGGATATTCTCCTTCGGGCCGGCGATGCTCCACCCGGCGGGCTGATCACCGTAGAGAAGTTCCATAAACACTTCCTCGATCTTCCTTCTCGGCATGTCTTCATACATGTTTATTTCCTCTATGATGACTCCGCGCTCGATTTCGATGTCCTCGTCCCGAAAAATCGGGTTGAGATAAAGGTCGGAAACGATTCCGAAGGCGTCCCTGAAGGCGCCGTTTCTCACCTTTGCGTAATAACTCGTGTATTCGTGGCTCGTAAACGCATTATATTGCGCCCCTATGGCATCAAGTTCGCTTGCAATATCGATGGGACGAGGGCGTTTTTCCGTTCCCTTGAAGCACATGTGCTCCAAAAAATGCGAAAGTCCGTTCGTTTCCTTCGATTCATATTTCGATCCCGCGGCGACAAGCACCGCGACCGTTGTCGTGAGACTGTCCTCGCGGGGCACTACGATGAGCCTCAGTCCGTTTTTGAATTTTACCCGTGTTACCTTTGCCATGATTTTTTGCGTTTTTCATAGGATACCCCCCTCGGCGGGAAAGGGCAACAAAAACTCGGCTCGTCCGCGGACGAGCCGAGTTCTCTATCCCAGCTTTGCGTCAAGATAGCTTTTCAGCTCCGCAATGGGGATCCGTTCCTGAATCATCGAGTCCCTGTCGCGGACGGTCACGTCGTTTTTTTCGAGACTGTCAAAATCAACCGTGATACAGAACGGGGTTCCCGCCTCATCCTGCGCACGGTAGCGCTTTCCGATATTCCCCCGCTCATCCCACGCGATCATATAGCCGCCTTTCAAATCATCGTGAATTTTCTTTGCAAGCTCCACAAGCTGCGGTTTGTTCGCGAGAAGCGGAAAGACCGCGGCTTTGTACGGCGCGAGCTTCGGATGAAGTTTCAACACCGTGCGCGATTCCCCGTCACCCGTCTCCTCTTCCCGATACGCATCCATAAGAAAGAAAAGTGCCGCGCGATCGACGCCGCCCGACGTTTCGATCGTCCACGGATGGAACCGCTCCTTCGTTTCCTCGTCGAAGTAGGTCATATCCTCCTTTGAATACGCCTCATGCTGCTTCAGATCCCAATCCCCGCGGTGATGAATCCCCTCCATTTCCTTAAATTCCCCTCCGGCATTGTATTCGATATCGCATGCCGCCCGCGCGTAGTGCGCAAGCTGTTCATGATCGGTAAATTTGAGGTTCTCCCCGCGCATGCCGAGCGAGAGATACCATTTCCTCCGCTCCTCCTTCCAATATTCAAACCATTTCATTGATTCTTCTTCCTCCGGCTTTACATAAAACTGTATCTCCATCTGTTCAAACTCACGCGAGCGGAACGTGAATCCTCCCGGCGTGATCTCGTTTCGAAATGCTTTTCCAACCTGCGCGATACCAAACGGAAGTTTCACGCGCGTCGAGGAAAGTACATTTTTAAAGTTCACATGTACGCCCTGCGTGATCTCGCCGCGGAGATACGTCTTCAATTTTTCCCCTTCCACAACGCCGAGATATGTCTCCACCATGAGATTAAACTGCTTTGGTTCAGTGAGTTCACCTCCGCAATCGGGGCATTTTGATGAATCGGAGAGCTGGTCGAGGCGAAATCGATGATGGCATTTTTTGCACTCGACAAGCGGATCGGAAAACGAAGCGAGATGGCCCGACGCCTCCCACACCTTCGGACTCATGACGATTGCCGCGTCGATGCCCACCACATTGTCGCGCGTCTTCACCGCGAACTTCCAAAACTCCTCCTTGAGGTTTCGTTTCAATTCCACGCCGAGCGGCCCGTAGTCCCATGTGCCGGCAAGCCCGCCGTAGATCTCGGAGCCGGGATATATGAATCCGCGCCGTTTCGCGAGCGACGAGACTTTTTCAAAAATGTTTTCCATATGCGGCATCAGTCTATTGAACCACGACCCCGTCGTTCCTGCCAACCGTCTTGTCGTCCGGAAGGAAGGTTGTTATTCCTTCCGCGCGCCCCGAAAACGACGTTCCCGTAAAATCGTCTATTCCCGCGTACGTCACGGGACCGACGAGACGCTGGTAAGATCCGACATCGGTAACGTTCGGAACGGCCTCTATCTGGAAGACCGCCTCAACAGGATCTCCAAAAAGCCCCCTGTTCGCCTGTGTTTTTTCGAGATTCCACGTGATTTCCTGCGTTCTCGGATTGTATTCCGGGACGGATCCAACATTGCTCTTCACTACCCCCGTCCACCTGACACCTCCCTCAAGAGAGGCGCGGACAGTCATGTTTTTCACGTCGCTTCCGTAATTGCTTACCGTCCAATGAACCGTGTATTGCGTCGCTTTGTTCACTTTTGGAGGAAGCGTTCCCGCATTTATAATCTGCGCAAGCGTGTCCCTGTGAAAAGCTTTTCTTTCGAACGTGACGACGCCGGCAATTTTAGCCTCTACGGAACCGAATCCGGTCGTCGTATCGCCGGAAATATAATACGGAACCGAGGGGGAATCGATCCGAACATCGAGTTTCGCGACAAAATTTTTGTCACTCGCGCGCTCCACGGGCAACGTGGGAACGAGCGCGATAGAAAACCGTATCTCGCCTTTCGCTCCCGGAGAAAGAAGCGCAAGCGCCGGGATGCGGGAGGCGTTCCACGTAATCGTATTCGTGCGCGAATCGAGCGTCCCGTCCGAGCGGATGGTTCCGAAGTCAAAAACGCCTCCTTCGAGTTTTGCCTCCACAACCACATCCGCGAGCGAGATGCCGCTCTTGTTCTCGTACTGAATCGCGTAAGAAAGCTTGTCGCCCGGACGAACGTTCGCGCGATCGCTCTCGTTCACTTTCACGGCAACGGCGATCGGAGAAGGAGCGATAAAAACGTTTGTCGTTTTTTCCGCAACCTTGTGATCCTGATTCCCGAACGAGACAAAGGCGGATGAGATAAAATCAAAAGAATTCTTTTCGGATGCGTCGAGATCCCCCGTAATCTGGATACTCCCCTCCGATCCCGCTTTTACCTCCCCGATCCTCCAGAAGTTATTGAGCGAAGCGGGATTGTAACTCGCTTCCGCGAAATGATACTCCGGGGGATATTTCACCTCGAGCGCAATGTCGGAAAAATCAAATCCGGAAATATTCTTGTACTTTATTTTCATATTGAACTTCGACCCCGACGAGACCTGATCGGGCCTTTCCACGTCGATTGATATTGCGGGATCTCCGATCGTTATTTCCTTGCTTTCCTCTATTTCATAGTCGGCGCGTCCGGAGGAAAACAAAAATTTTACCGTTATTTTCTGCACCGAATTCGTCTCCCCGACGGCGAACAGCTTCACCGATTTCCTCGTGAGACTCCCTCCCCCAAGATCACCGACCTCTTCCGTGATGATATTCTTCTTTTCGGCCGCATCGGCTCCGAGAAGCCCCTGCGTCATCGTGACCGAAAGAGAACCGTCTTTCACGAACGTGTCGATGTCGTTCGATATCTGGACGCTCACCTCGAAAGGAACCCCCCGGGCGATCTTCGACGGACCCTGAATGTCAACCGAGACGCCTTTCGATTCGGAACCGTATCGCAATGCGAAGAAGACGCCTCCCGAAACGATGCCGCCGGCGACAATGAGGGCAAATATCCATTTCGCCGCCTGTTTTATTTTCCCGCCGCGCAATTTTTCCTTGAGGACTTCTTCGTCCTCTTTCCATTCGGGAGATTCGTATGCCTCATTTCTCTTTCCGGCGTCCGCTTTTTCCTGAACATCCTTGATGGCCTTTGCGTTCCGGTTCTTTTCCGATTCGTATAATTTTTTTTCGAGATCGTCGAGTGACATGATTTTCGTGCTTTCAGAGTAATAGTAATTCATTTTCGGACATTTTTGAACCGCATTCTCGGCACACGAATCCCTGTTCGCCGAAAGCGAACGCATACACGGACGACTTTCCGCACCGCACACATGGAGCCCCCGCGGAACCGTAACCGAGACGCGAAACATACCACGCAAAATCCGGCGAACCGCGCTCGAGATCGAAAGAAAGCCTGTCCCACATGCCTTCGTCGGGAGACTCGTCGGGGAGATTTCTTTCGAGAAAGTGCGCAAGGATGAAGGAGCGCATCGCTGAAACTCCCTTTGCGGGATCAACAAGTCTTTTCTCTTTCATGATATCGGTCACGGTATATCGATTTTTATGGACAACCCTGACCAGGACTTTGTCCAGAACGCCGCAGTGCGGAGAAAATTTCGAAACTGTCCTTCTCCCTCCGACGAGCACTGCCCGAAACTTTCCGAGATCGCGCGAAAAAAACGCCGCCTCCTTGTCAAACTCCCCGCGCGGCTTCACGTCGAGCACGATCGCTTCGCATATCCGTTCGGTCATTCTTTTTTATTATCGCATAAAAAAGAAGCACTCATAGAGTGCTTCAATTATAAAATGTAAAAATCTATTCGATTCAATCGTTAATTCGTAGGGTGATATTCTGATATCAAGTTGCGTCTGCTTTTCTCTCGGCCGGAAGAGAAAGGCCTGATTCATTCCTCACACAGAACGAATCTGCTTCCATTATAGCACATGGAAATATCCTGCAACAAGAGTTATCCACAAGGTAGTAGAAACAAGTTTCACTACCCCGCAAGCACCCTCATGCAAAGAATCGCTGATTTTGTTTATCGTTATTTTATATCTTTCGGTGTTACCCAAAATCCGAGACGGAATCTCCCGCCGAGCATAAGTCTGGTCTGCGCCTCAAGCGCGGGGATGCTTCCGAAGACAATGAAAGTGAGGGGGGTCAGCACCCATTGGAGAAAATAGAGCGCGGCATGCCTTTTCTTGAATCCTTCCATTTTCGGAGGGAGGAGAAGGACGGAGAGCACCGCCGAAGTCACGATTCCGATCGACGCGACATTCACGAGCGTCCCGGTGATGCGGGGAAGATTGTACGAAAACACCGACGTGCGGAACGCCTCGTCCCCAAGAAGATTGGGGAGCCATCCGAAAAGAAAGATGATAAACGAGCTCGTCGCCCACGAATAGAATCCATCGAAGATGCGCCACGTCCAAAACCGCTTTACGCGTCCCGGAATATCTTTCCGCTTCCAGAACGCTTCCATGACATACGGAAAGTTTTCGATGCCCCACGCCCACCTGCGCTGTTGCTTGTAAAGATTTCCGAGTGCATTCCAAAAACCTCTTCCCGTCACCGCATCCATATAGATCGGGTAGTACAGCGGCTCGACCTTCCAATCCCCCTTATAATGGAGCATGCACTGGAAAAAAATGCGGGAATCTTCCGATGTGACGTCCGTGTCCCAATACCCTATCTCAGGGAGCGCGGCGAACGGCATCGAATGGGAAGAGAACGTTACGAGCTGTTCGGGGCGCCCCTGCTGCATAAGCTGCCAAAACGTGGACGTAAATCCGATAAGCCGGGCGAACGCGGACACATGATGCACGTTGTTTGTAAACAGCGGAATCGGCTGGAAACTCGAGCGGTGGGGACTCTCCACCGTGAGAAACTTGTACGAGAGAATCCCGAAATACTCCTCTCCTGGCCTCGTATCGATATCGAACACCGAAACGATGATGTCCTCGTAGGGAATGTTGTTCGGGTCGATAATTTCCTCTTTCACGCGCCTCGCCGCCCAGGTTTCGTTCGACCCCTTTCCCTGGATCTCCCCCGGAAGATCCGACGGGTGCGTCGTGATAAGAAAATGCCCGAAACGGGCTCCGAATTCCTCCCGTATCCGCTCCGCAAGCGCTTTTGCGTCGGATCCCGCGCGATCCTCAAGCGCGAGAACCACGATCATTTTTTCGAGCGGGTATTTCGTTTTTGAAAAACTCTCAAAAGTCTGACGAACAACTTCATGGGGCTCCTTGTACATCGGGAACATCACAAGATGCCGTATGCGCTCCCACTCTCCCGATTTCTCGTTTTTCAGTTTTTCCAACCAGTCCGTCTTCGTATATCTCCTCAGTTTTACGAACGACTGGTTGAGATAAAAGAAAAGATATACCGTTTTCAAAAGCCAGAAAAGGTCATAAAGGACAATGAAAAGAACGACCCACACCGGGAGTTTCCACGAAAGAAAAACAAGCCCGAGAAGGGTCGTCCATGCGGTCGCGGCGGGAAATATCTCGAAGAATCTGCGCATAATGCGTCCGCGTCAGTATAGCGGATATCAATACAAAAACAATCCGAAAAATCCGTCGAGACTGAGCGCTCCCCCGCCGACGGTCGCAAGGACGAGGAGTGACGCGAAAAGCACGAGATCGTATTCGTATTTTTTCACGCTTCCGAATCCTTTCACTTTCACCACAATCACAAGAAATTGCGCCGCGAGCACGAGGGCGACGGGTTGAGTCAGAAGCCCCGCGACAAGAAAAATTCCCCCGGCAAATTCGGCGACTCCGGAAACGAGAGCCCAGAATTTCCCCGGACGAAATCCCATTTCCGCGAATTCCTCGCCGGTCGCGGAGAGCGCCTTGAGCTTCGGGAATCCGTGATAAACCATAAGAAACCCGATCACGACGCGGAGAATGAAAAATGCCCAGTCGCTGAACACGAAAAACGGTTGGATCATATAAACAGTATACAGTATAAAGTATTTTATATTGCAAAAAATAAAGAATGCTCCGTTATTATACTTGATACTTACTACCAAATACTCAATACTTCCCTCATGAGAATTCTCGCGATCGAAACCTCATGCGACGACACTGCGATTGCCCTCGTTGAGGCGTCCGGAACCGTTTCTGCGCCGAGATTTAGGGTGATAAAAAGCATTATTTCATCGCAAATTGACGTGCATCGCCCCTGGGGCGGCGTGGTTCCGAATCTCGCGAAACGGGAACACATACAAAATTTGCCGGAAATATTCCGTCAAATTTTTAATTTACAATTTTCAAATAACAATTTTCAAATAAATTCCAAGTCCAAAATTCCAAAAATAGACGCTATTGCCGTAACAGTCGGACCGGGCCTCGAGCCTGCGCTTTGGGCGGGGATCACTTTTGCCAAACAGGTTTGGCAAAATCTCAAATCTCAAAATTCAAATCTCAAAATTATAGGAGTAAATCATCTGGAAGGTCACTTGTACAGTTTCCTTTTGTCTCAAGGGTTAAAGAACAAAAACTCAAAATTAAAAACTCTGTTTCCGGCTATTGCGCTCATCGTGAGCGGCGGACATACGATCCTTCTCAGAATGGATTCACTCGCGAAATGGAAAATGCTCGGCGAAACACGCGACGATGCGGTCGGCGAATCGTTCGACAAAGTCGCAAAGATGCTCGGATTCCCCTATCCCGGCGGACCGGAAATACAACGGCTGGCGGAATCGGGCGATCCGCGCGCAATTCCGTTTCCGAGTCCAATGATCGGAACAAAGGACTATAACTTCAGCTATTCGGGACTCAAAACATCGGTGCTTTACTACCTCCGCGATCATCACCCGACAACGAAAAACAGAAAACTGAAAAACGATGTCGCCGCAAGCTTCCAGGAAGCGGCGCTGAAGGTGCTTGTAAAAAAAACCGAGCGGGCGGTTCGGGAGTTTGATGCGAAAACAATCCTTCTTTCAGGAGGCGTTGCCGCAAACGCTTCGCTCCGCGAAAAGCTGAGCGTTGAAAGCGAGAAACTGAAAGTGAATTTCATCGCGCCGCCGCAGAGCTTCAATACCGATAATGCGGTCATGATCGCGGTCGCGGGATACATGAGCATCCTCAGAAAGAAAAACAGGAAACTCGCCGCTGACGGCACGATGGGAATCTAGATCGAACACCCGACAAATTGCCGCGGGGACTATATTTCCGCGCATATTTGGCGCATAATACCACGTATGGAACCGATTTCAGGAGCATACGATCCGAAGACAACCGAGGCGGAATTGTATAAAAAATGGGAGGCGTCGGGCTATTTCAACCCGGACAACCTTCCCGTTTCTCAAACCAAAAACTACGTGGTCTATATGCCGCTCCCGAATGTGACCGGCACGCTCCACATGGGCCACGCGCTTAATAACTCATTTCAGGACATCGTTATCCGCTCGCATCGGATGCGCGGATACCGAACACTCTATCTCCCCGGCACCGACCACGCCGGCATCGCAACACAATTCGTCGTCGAAAAGAAGTTGAAAAAGGAAGGAATAAATAAGTTCGATCTCGGACGAGAAAAGTTCATCGGGAAGATATGGGAGTGGAAGAATGAATATGGAAACATCATTTATGATCAGCTGAGGAAGCTCGGCGTTTCCTGCGACTGGTCTCGCGTCCGGTTCACGATGGACGAAAACTATGCGAAAGACGTCAAAAAAGCATTCGTGCATTATCACGATAAGGGACTCCTTTATCGCGGATATCGCACCGTAAACTGGTGCCCGCGCTGCGGCACGAGCCTTTCCGACCTTGAGCTCGAATACAAGGAAGAACAATCAAAGCTTTACTACATCCATTACGGACCGTTCACCCTCGCCACCACCCGACCGGAAACGAAGTTTGGCGATACCGGACTTGCGGTGAATCCGAAAGACGGACGGTACAAAGACTATGTCGGGAAGGAGCTCGAAATCGAATCGCTCTCGACGGAAGGATCGCTCGACGTTCCCGCAAAAAAGAAAAATAAAATTATTGTCGTCGCAGACGATGCGGTCGACATGGAATTCGGAACTGGCATCGTGAAAGTGACGCCCGCGCACGATCTTGTCGATTTCGAGATCGGGACGCGACACAATCTCCCGCTCGTGCAAGTCATCGACGAGACGGGGCGAATGACGGAGCGTGCGGGAAAATATGCGGGAATGAAGACCGCGGAAGCGCGCGAAAAAATCGTCGAGGACCTCAAGGCGACCGGACTTCTCGAAAAGGAAGAGGAATATGCGCACAACCTCGCGGTCTGCTACCGGTGCGGGCATGCAATCGAACCGATTCCTTCGAAGCAGTGGTTTCTCAAGATGGATTCACTCGCGAAAACCGCGCTTGAATCGGTGAAAAGCGGGAGGGTGAAGATCAATCCGGAAAACTTCGAGAAGCCATACACCGCATGGCTTGAAAACATCAAAGACTGGACGGTCTCCCGGCAGATCTGGTGGGGGCATCAAATTCCTGTTTGGTTCTGTAAGAACCAAAAGGAATTTGAAATCAAAAATCAAAAATCAAACCTCAAAAATGAGGAGGGTTATGTAGTGTCGATGGAAAAACCAGAGAAGTGTCCTTTTTGCAAAACATGCGAGATGGAGCAGTCACCTGATGTGCTGGACACATGGTTTTCGTCTGCGCTCTGGCCGTTCGCTGGACTTTCCGAATCTGACCTCAAGAAATATTATCCCGGCACAACGCTCATCACCGCGCGCGACATTATAAATCTCTGGGTGGCGCGCATGATCTACTCCGGGACCGAATTCATGGGACAGGAACCTTTTCGGAACGTCCTTATCCACGGCACGATTCTCACGAAAGACGGGAAGCGTATGTCGAAGTCACTCGGAACCGGCATCGACCCTCTGAAATACATCGAGCAGTTCGGCGCGGACGCGACGCGGTTCGGCATCGTCTGGCAGGCAACCGGACAGGATATCCGATGGGATGAGACGGCAATCACCGCGGGAAAGAAATTCGCAAACAAGATTTGGAATGCCTCGCGATTTGTACTCACGCAGATTGGCGATGAATTGTTCCCTACAAATATCCCCGAACCGAAAACAGAGGCCGATAAAATCATTCTTGAGGCATTTACGAAGGTAAAAGAGAGTTCGGTGAGAGATATCGACGCATTCGAATTTTCAAAGGCGCTCCACGACCTTTATGATTTCTTCTGGCACGATTTCTGCGACGTTTATCTTGAGACCGCGAAGCTCCAGGCTGCGGACGACGCGACAAAAACATCGACAAAACACATGCTCGTATTCATCCTCCGCGAATCCCTGAAACTTCTCCACCCGTTTGTGCCGTTTGTCACCGAAGAGATTTATCAGAGATTCCCCTTCCCGGAAAAAAAGGTTTTTCTTATGGTGGAAACGCTCGTATAGGGATACAATAAGAAGACCGGCGTATGATTTTTCTCTCCATCTTTCTCGCGATCGC
>DYGP01000072.1 GCA_020724685.1 Candidatus Paceibacter sp. | reverse complement strand
AATGGAGAGCTCGCCGAGATCAGAGAAAAACTCGGCCTCTCGCACGAAGAGATCATTCATCTTGCCGCGCAACAAAACGTCTAAATCAAAACAAAAAAACCGCTCCGGTTGTCCGAAGCGGCATTTTTTTACTTCTTTTTTATTCCCACCCACACGCTTAGTTCATCGAACTTCGTCTCAATCTCGGCATCGAATTTTTCGGAACGCCGGAGGTGCACCTCACGCGCGCCGATGTCGGTCGCGAGTTTTTTTTCATGCTTTTGAACCACGAACCTCACCTCTTCGGAACCGTCGACAAAGAGTGTTATCGAATCACCCATGCGAAGTCCCGCGTCTTGGCGGAGATCCTGTATCATGCGCACCAGTTCGCGCACAATCCCCTCCTCCCTGAGTTCGTGCGTAATGGCTTCGTCCAGCGCGAAATCCTCTCCGGCAGATCCGTCGAAAAGCACCTTCTTCACGTTGATCTCGTCTTTTAATATATCCATGAATTCCTCGTCCCCCTTAAAACTCGCTTTTTCGTCTTTCACTGTAATCGACGCGAGCGGCTGGCGCACTTTTATGCCTTTCTCCGCTCTTTTCGCGAGCGCCGCGCTCGCGGCGGTGCGGACGTCCGCCATTTTTCTTATCGTTTCTTCCATCGTTTTTCCGAGATATCCCCTGTCCGGACTCGGCCACGACTCAAGATGCACCGACTCTCCCGCGTGCGGGAGCGATCGGTAAAGCGCTTCGGCGAAAAACGGGGTAAACGGCGCAAGAAGTTTCGAAACTTCCCGGAGCGCGTATCCGAGCACGCGTGAGGCGGTCGCGCGATCTCTCTCGTTTTCGGGCCGCTGAAGCCTTTTCCGGGAGCGCCTAATGTACCACCGCGAAAGGTCGTCGCAAAATTCCTCGGCGGCGCGCGCCGCGGAGCCGATGTCATACGCCTCGAACGATTTCGTCGCCGAGGCGATCGTCTTGTTAAGCCGCGCCATGATCCATACGTCCAAAACCGAAAGCTCCCGGCGCGATATCTTTCCCTTGAGCGCGTCCTTGTCGGCATAAAGATCAAAGAAGACGAAAGAATTGTAGAGAAGCGAGAAAAGACGCCGGGAAACCTTTCCGAGCTCCGTCTCGTCGAAACGTTTCGGCTCTCCGGGAGGGTTCACCGTGTAGAAATACCACCGCGAAGCGTCGATGCCGTACTTTTCGATCATCTCCCATGGATTCACCACATTCCCCTTCGACTTCGACATCTTTTGTCCGTTCTTGTCGAGCACGAGACCGAGAGAGATGACGTTTTTATACGGCGCGCTTTTCCCGAGAATCGCCGAAACCGCGAGGAGCGTATAGAACCATCCGCGGGTCTGATCAATGCCCTCGGAAATATAATCAGCGGGATATTCGAGCTTTCGGAGACGCTTTTCGAAAGGATAATGGACCTGCGCGAAAGGCATCGCTCCCGAATCGAACCACACGTCGGCGACCTCCGGAACGCGTTTCATGATCCCCTTTTTGCACGCTCCGCACGGGAATTCGATCGCATCGATATAAGGGCGGTGGAGATCGAACCCTCCCGTTTCGTCGCGCGGAACGTTCTTGAGGGATGACTTCTCGAATTCCGCGTTTCCGAGATAGTATTCCCCCCTTTTTTCCTTCTCGGAGAGTTGATCTTCCGTCGACCAGCCGTTTGCAATGGCATGGAGCATGTACACGAGCCCGTCGTGCGTCACGATGAGTATCTTTTTCCCCGAATGTTTTTTGTCTGTCTCCACAAGAAACTCATACACGCGCTTCCTCAAATCCGTATGATTCTCGCCGTTCGGCGTCCGCTTCACGAATTTTTCCGCCCTGCTTCCGTAATATTTCGCATATTCCGCATATGTCTTTCCATTAAAATCCCCGAAGTCGAACTCGCGAAGACGCGGATCGTAATGGACCTTTCCGATACCGAGCGTTTTTGCGACTATCTCCGCGGTCTGTTTCGTGCGGGTGACGTCCGAAGCGTATATCACGTCGATCTTCTCTCGCATGAGCGCTTTCGCCGCCTCTTCGGCTTCCGAATTCCCTTTGAGCGTGAGGGGGAGTCTTTCGGGTTCGGGCCATGAATTGATGAGGTGTTTTGTGTTGTTTTCGGCCTCACCGTGCCTCATAAAAACATATGAATTCGTACTCGCATGAAGCGCGTCTTCAAATGCCTTCACGCTCCTTACGACTTTCGCGTTTCCGCACGATCCGCACTCCCAAATGGGGAGCGGCGTGCCCCAAAACCGCTCGCGGGAGATTGCCCAATCCTTCACTTCACGGATCCAGTCCCCGAACCTTCCCGTCTTCAGATGGTCCGGAATCCAGTTTATCTTCCTGTTCTCTTTTATGAGTTTCGCGCGGAGCGAGCTCATCCGTATGAACCACGAATCGCGCGCGTAATAAATGAGCGCCGATCCGCACCGCCAGCAGAACGGATATTCATGCTTGTATTTTTCCTTCCT
>DYGP01000001.1:2721-20908 GCA_020724685.1 Candidatus Paceibacter sp. | reverse complement strand
ATTAAGGGCATTCACGTGCGCGGATGGAGCGCGGGGAACGAAGACGGAACGGAAAAAACGATTTACCGCGTAACTTTCGATGAGATCGTGATATCGGTGCTCGGCCACATCACGAACGATCCCCCGAACGAATTCCTCGAATATCTCGAAGGAACCGATGTCCTTATTGCGCCCGCTGGAGGGAAGCCGTGGATTTCGCCGCCTTCGATCGCGAAATTCATTCGCCAGATGGAACCAAGCGTCGTCATTCCGTCGCTTTTCAAAGACATAAAGCCGTTCCTGAAGGAATTCAACAAGGAATCGGTTCCTTCCGAGGAAAAATACGTTTTCAAGAAGAAAGATCTCTCCCCGAACGCGATGGAAATACGGAAACTCGAGGAGAAAAAATAAAGGCGAAATGCGAAAACAGCCGTTTTTCCGAAATATGCGGATGGCGCTCAGCAGACTCCAGCGCGCCGACGACTCCACGAAACGAAGGTGGTTTCTCGGAGGCGCCGCAGTTTCCACGGTGCTCGTCTTTTCGGTCTGGATAGGATATCTCGGAACCTCCATCTCTCCGAACAAGGCTCCGCGGGAAAACGATCCTGGGTCTTTCTCCGAGACGTTCAAGCGAGGCATGGAGAACATCGCGACCGACGTCGGCAAGAAATACGAAATACTGAAAAAGAACATCGATGCGAATCTGAAACTCATTGAACGAACGCTTACCGAAACGAACACGATATCGATCGAGGGGGGGAACGAGACCTCTTTCGTGCCGGCGGAACTTGAAAACGTCCCCGAAACTCCTTTACCATAAAATACGGCTGACGCCGTTTGAACTCACGACCACCGAGGCGATATGAAAAAAAACCAAGACAAAAAAGAAAAAGAACGGGAACTCCCTCGCGAAGAAAAAATAGAAGAACGCGAGATCACCAGGGAACTCAAAGAGTCATATCTCGACTACGCCATGTCGGTTATCGTCTCGCGCGCGCTCCCGGACGTGAGAGACGGAATGAAGCCGGTACAGCGGAGAATCCTCTGGAGCATGTG
Organism: Candidatus Paceibacter sp.; assembly: GCA_020724685.1. GTDB lineage: Bacteria > Patescibacteriota > Minisyncoccia > UBA6257 > GWB1-50-10 > GWA2-45-9. Next base: position 19,873 of record DYGP01000001.1, on the reverse strand, counting down.
GGAGTCGGGACTGAAACACACGACGAAATTCAGAAAATCCGCGAATGTGGTCGGAGGAGTCATGGCCCATTATCATCCTCACGGAGACGCTTCGATTTACGATGCGGTCGCCCGCATGGCGCAGGACTTTTCCCTCCGTTATCCGCTCGTCCACGGACAAGGAAACTGGGGGTCCATCGACGGAGACGCCCCCGCCGCGATGCGTTACACGGAGGCAAAGCTTTCAAAGATCGCCGAAGAGCTCCTTTTTGATATCGAGAAAGAGACCGTTGACTGGGTCGGAAATTATGACAATTCAAAAACGGAACCGAGATTCCTTCCCGCGAAACTTCCGAACCTCCTCCTGAACGGAACGGTCGGCATCGCAGTCGGCATGGCAACAAGCATCCCTCCCCACAACCTGAATGAGATTGCCGACGGCATCATCCACCTCATGGAGAACCCGGACGCGGGAGCGCAGGACCTTATGAAGTTCATCCCGGGACCCGATTTTCCGACCGGCGGAATCATATACGACAGAAAATCGCTTGAGGAAGCCTACACCACCGGAAAAGGATCTGTTACGATGCGCGGACTCGCGCAAATAGAAGAGCGGAAATCGGGGACATTCCAGATCGTCGTCACGGAGATTCCTTATCAGGTGAACAAGTCCGCCCTCCTCGAAAAAATCGCGCAGCTTGTCACGGAAAAAAAGATCGAGGGGATCCGCGACCTCCGGGACGAGTCCGACCGCGAAGGACTCCGCATCATCGTGGAACTCAAGAACGACGCGGCCCCGCAGAAAATACTGAACCAGCTTTATCAATACACGGAGCTTCAGAAAAACTTCTATTTCAACATGCTCGCGCTCACCGAGAACGGGCTCCAACCGCAGATCCTCTCCCTCAAAGAAATCCTCTCCGCATATATCGACCACAGGAAATCGGTCGTGCGGAGACGCACCGAATTCGATCTGAAGCGCGCCGAAGAGAGGGCTCACATTCTCGAGGGTCTCGTGAAAGCCCTTGATGCGATAGACAAGATTATCGCGACCATCAAAAAATCGAAGGATAAGGAGTCCGCCGCGGAGAATCTCATGAAAAATTTCAAGCTCTCGGCGGCGCAGGCGCAGGCGATTCTCGAGATGCGCCTCCAGACGCTCGCGGCGCTCGAACGGAAAAAAGTGGAAGACGAGCTCGAGGAGAAAAGAAAGTTCATAAAAGATCTCCAGCTCATACTGAAAAATCCGAGACGTATCGTTGAGATCATACAGAACGAACTCGGGGAATTGAAAAAGAATTTTCCCGACCCGAGACGCACCAAAATCGTCGCATCAAGCCTGAAAGAATTCAGGGAGGAAGATCTCGTGCCGAACGAGGAGGCGGTGATCATGCTCACGCTCGGCGGATACATCAAGCGCCTTCCGCCGACGAACTTCCGGGCGCAACGCCGGGGAGGGAAGGGGCTTATCGGATTCGATCTGAAGGAAGAGGATTTCATCGATCAATTCATCTCGGTGAACACGCACGACAACATTCTCTTCTTCACGGACAAAGGAAAGGTCTTTCAGACGAAGGTGTATGAAATACCGGCTGCGTCCCGCACGGCGAAAGGGAAGTCGATTCACAACTATCTCGAAATCCCCCCGGAGGAACGCGTGAGCGCCATCGTCGCGTATTCCGACGACGCCGCGAAAAACGGATCCGAATTTCTCGTTATGGCGACGAAGGGCGGAGTGATAAAAAAGACATCGCTCAAAGATTTCGAAAACGTGCGGCGCACGGGTATCATCGCAATAAAACTGAACGGGAACGATCTTCTCCGCTGGGTGAAAATATCGTCCGGAAAAGACGAAATCATACTCTCGACTACGAACGGGCAGGCGATTCGGTTCAAGGAAAAAGACATACGCCCCATGGGGCGCGCCGCCGCGGGCGTCAAGGGAATCGGGCTCAAGAAGGGGGATTTTGCCGCCGGGCTTGATATAATAAAAACAGGAACGCTTGATGCACAGACGCTTAAGAATCTCCGCCTCCTCGCGGTCATGCACAAGGGATTCGCGAAACAAACCCCCCTCAAGGAATACAAAACACAGAAACGGGGAGGATCCGGAATAAAAACCGCAAAAGTGACGGAAAAAACAGGGCATGTCATTTCAACGTACGTTGTCGATTCATCCATCGAAGAGATTCTCGCGTTTTCGAAAAAGGGGCAGGCGCTCAGGACAAACATCGGGGATGTTCGCGTCGCGGGAAGGGCGACCCAGGGAGTCCGCATCATGAACCTTCCCGAAAAAGACGAACTTATCGGGGTGGTGTGCCTCTAAAAAGCATTCATGAATAAAATAGACATTCGCATCGTGATATTCGGCATTATCGGAGCCGTGGTTCTCGTGTTCGCGCTTATTTTTCTCGGCGTCATACCGGGATTGAAAAACAACGACCCGCAGACCTCCACTCCGAGCGGGACGATCTCCATGTGGGTCGTCGGGGACCGGAAGAACGCTTATGAAACCGCGATAAACCGGTTCAGGCCCCTCTACCCGAACATCGAAATCTCCGTAAGGACGTTTCCCGACGAGTCGTCGTATTCACGCACGCTTCTCGACGCGCTCGCTTCCGGCCAGGGTCCCGATATTTTTATGGTTGATAACGCAAGCGTCCTCGGAAACGCGGGGAAAATCGAACCTCTCCCGAAACAGCGGTTTCCGCTGACCCAGATGCAGTCTTTCTTCCCCCGGGTCGTCGAGAAGGACTTTGTGAGCCGCGACGGGAGCGTATTCGCGCTTCCGCTTTCCGTAGATACGCTTGTCATGATCTACAACAAGGACATTTTCGACGGGAAGGGTATCGCGAAAATCCCCGAAACATGGGAGGAATTCAAAGCTATCGTTCCGAAGCTCACTTCAATCGAGGATACGAAAAAAATACGCGTGGCGGCGGGGGCGATCGGAGGATCTGAAAGGAACGTGGACAAGGCGAGCGACCTTATCCAGCTTCTCATGATGCAATCCGGAGCGCAGATGATCAGGACGTCCCCGATCGGAGCCTCGTTCTCCCAGGGGCTTGATGCCGTGCGCTTTTACACCGGGTTCGCGAATCCGAGAGGCGATGCATACACATGGAACGCCGCGATGCCTCCATCGCTCGACGCGTTCGCCGAAGGGAGCGCCGCCGTCATATTCAATTACAAAAACGCCATCGAGACAGTGAAAAACAAGAATCAATGGATTAATGTCGGAATCGCCCCCGTCCCGTATCCGGAACAGGCGTCGTGCGAAAACGAATACGACTGCAAGGTGTCATATGCGCGGTATTTCGGGTACACGGTATCGAAACAGAGCAGCTTCAAGGGGCCTTCGTGGGATTTCATCCTTCTTATGACCACCCAGACCGACGTTGCGGAAAGCTACATGCGCGCGACCGGAAAGGTTCCCGCGCTCAGATTCCTCATCGGGCAGGTCTCAAACGACCCGGAATTCGCCGCACTCGCGAAGCAGGCGCTCATCGCCCGATCATGGCAACAGCCGGATCGCGAAGCCGTATCGCGGGCGTTTTCCGTCATGGTGGATGCCGTACTTGACGGCCGTTCCTCCATCGACGTCGCACTCAAGCAGGCCGAAGATACGGTGAATCAACTTTTTAAGGATAGAGGGATACAATAAGACCATGAAACGCTCTATAGGATTTTTCATTCTTTCGGTCGTCATCGCATCTTCGGCCATTCCCGCGGCGGCGAGCGCTCTCTCGTTCAATATATGGGAAGGCACGGTTGCAACCTCCTCATACCGAAACGCGGACGGAACGCTCACCACGAGGACGGAAACATGCAACGTCGCCGGATCATGCGATCTCTGCGATGGGCTTCGCGTTTTCCAAAACATTGTTCACGTCCTTTTCCAGATCGCGATTCCCCTTTCGGTCGTCTTCATCGTCTACGGCGGCATACGCCTCATGACTTCGGGAGGATCGGAGCAGGGGGTGTCCGCCGCGAAGGAAATCGTAAAAAGCGCGATCATAGGACTCGCAATCTCCCTTGCGGCATGGATGCTCGTGAACGTCGTGATCTCCCTCATCGCGAGCTCCGTGTACGAAGGGGTGGATTTCAGCGCATGGAGCAGGATAAACTGTATATAACGCAACCATGAAAAAAATAACCGCATATCTTCTCTCGTCGATTCCGGGATACCTCTTCGCGCGGAATGCGCGCGGGGAGACCATAACGCTCAGGAACCCCCTCCATTCGGACGACGTCATCACGATTATCGAATCGATCCTCGACTGGCTCATCGCCGTCGGAGGACCGATCGCCATCGTTTTCATCATATGGGGAGCGTTCCAGATCATGACGGCGGGAGGAGACACGACGAAATTCGGAAACGGGAAAAAAACGATTTTGTACGCGCTTCTCGGCTATGGTATAATTTTCTGTGCATGGGGCTTGGTGAACGTCATTCAAAGCGTTCTTTCCGAATGAGAGCCCTGAAAAGGTCGAGGAAGATTTCAAAAAAACAATGTTAAAGAAAATAGGTTTGATTGCCGCGGCGGGCATCCTCGTACTTCTTCCGGTCGTCGCGCTTGGACAGACGTATCAGGTACCTGAGGCGGGAAGCACCATTCTCGGCACCACCGGATTCACCGGTGTCGAATCCGTTCTCACGAAGGTTGCGAACTGGATGCTTACCATACTCATCCTCGTCGCGATCATCTTCTTCATCTACGCCGGATTCCTTTATCTCACGTCGGCAGGAGAGGAAGAGAAGGTAAAAAAAGCGAAAAATTCGGTCGTGTACGGACTCATCGCCGTTGCGGTCGGTCTCCTTGCGAAAGGATTCATCGCGCTCGTCCAGAGTCTTACGTCCTCGAGCGCCTAACCGTCTTCTCGGCGGAAAAATCAGACGCATTACCATGAAAAAATTGTCGCAGAAAATCGGGGGTGTAGGTCTTCTCTTCGCGCCGCTTACGGCTCTGGGAAGCACATCGACCCTTCAGAACGCAAACGACGTCATATCGCTCATCGCAAAGGTGGGGAACTGGATGTATTCCGGACTGCTCGGACTTGCCGTCGTTTTCGTTATCGTCGCGGCATACAATTTCATGTTCAGCGGAGGATCCGAAGAGAACGTTTCGAAGGCGAAAAATCAGCTTCTTTATACGCTTATCGCCGTCGCGGTCGCATTCCTCTCAAAAGGAATTATATCGCTTCTGGAAACGCTCCTTTCAAACTAACCAAGAGACAACCGAACCCCGCCGGTCCATGGACCGGCGGGGTTTTTTCATCGTGTCGGAGGAGGGACTCGAACCCTCACATCTTTCGATATATGGCCCTAAACCATACGCGTCTGCCAATTCCGCCACTCCGACAAAATACGAAACCGCCGCGCCCTTGAACTTACCTCTTTTCCGCAAATACGCAACCGCGATCGGCTTCCCCGCCTAACGCGCGGATCCGCCCCTCCTCTTCCCGTGAAATGCCTCGTGTATTTCCCGCAATTCTTTATTTGTGAGGTGAGTGTAGATCTGCGTCGTGGAAACGTTGGCGTGCCCGAGAAGCGATTGTACCGAGCGGAGGTCCGCTCCGTTAACGAGAAGGTCGGTCGCAAACGAATGACGAAGCTGATGCGGATGGATTTTTTTCGGAATCCCCGCTTTTCTCGCATAAAAATCGACAAGTCGCTCGACCGATCGGGGAGTGATGCGTCCAAGCGCCGTCCCCGACTTGCTTAGACTCACAAAAAGCGCCTCCTCGGGATCGGTCCGCTTATCAAGATATTTTTTTATCGCCTTTCGCGCGCCATCGGAGAGAAATACGATCCGGAGCTTATCTCCCTTTCCGCGCACCGAAACTTCGCCGCGCTCCATATCGATGTAGCGGGGGAGAGAACAGAGCTCGGAGAGGCGGAGTCCCGTTGAAAAAAACGTTTCGAGAATCGCGCGGTCGCGGAGCGCGCGGAGTCCGTCTCCTTCGGGAGCGTCAATAAGCCGTTCAAGTTCCCGGTATTCGAGCACCTCAATATCGCGGCGCGATGTCTTCGGAAGCTCGATCCGATCGGGAGGAAGCACCTCATACCCCTGCTTGATGAGATATTTCAGAAAATTCCGGATTGCGATGACGTAGTACGCTTGCGTATTTTTTTTCAGATCTCTCCCCGAAAGGTGGACGCGGAAATTTCGGACGCGTTCTGCGGTAATGTGCGCGAGCGTCTTTATCTTCTGATCCTCGATAAACGCCCCCAGATATCTCCCGTAATTTTCGCGTGTCTTCCTTGATCTGTTCCGCTCTATTTCGAGATAATCGAGATACTGCTCCACGAGCGTCTGTACTTCAGTCATAATTCGTCATCATTGTACCATATCTGTCGCACAATATTTTGCGGAAGACGGTGAAAAGACAGGGCGCGCACAAGAAAGTTTTCCCGGCAAAAAGCGTCTTCTTCCGCTTTTTCCGCCGCGGCGAACGGACAAACGAGGATTTTACCCCGCATCTCCCGCCAGATTGACTCTTTTCGTCTTTTACGGTACGATTGACGTGTATGCTCTCAAAACAGAAAAAACAGAATGCCATGCGCGATTACAAGCGCCACGAAAGCGACACCGGATCGGCGAGCGTTCAGATTGCCCTCCTCACGCGCCAGATCAAGGCACTTGCGGATCACCTGAAAAAGAATCCGAAAGATCATCATTCCAGAAGAGGGCTTCTCATGATGGTCGGAAAGAGACGTCGTTTTCTCCAGTATCTGGAAAAAAACGACGAGAAGGAATTTCTGAAGCTTTCCAAGAAAATAAAATTGGAGGCGTAACGCAGTCAGGAAACGCCTTACCGTTTGCTTCCCCGACCGGGAAGCAAAAATTTCATTTGAACGAAATGTCCCGGACTTCCTGTCGGGAAAAATCAAAACATCATGTATCCAGATCACCGCGTAGGAATATTCATCGACATCCAGAACATCTATCATTCGGCAAAAAATCTCTTTCAGGCAAGGGTTAATTTCGAGACCCTTATGAAGGCGCTCTCGAAAGGGCGTTCCGTGGTTCGGGCCATCGCCTACGTCGTGAAGAGCGAAGGAATCGTTCCGCACGAATCCGGGCACGAAGGAAGGAGCGAGGAATCCTTCTTCGACGCTCTCAGAAAAGCGGGAATAGAGCTCCGACTCAAGGATATCCAGATATATCCCGGAGGGGCGAAGAAGGCGGACTGGGATGTCGGTCTCGCGGTCGACGCAATACGAATGAGCGATTCGGTGGACACCGTCATTCTCGTCACGGGAGACGGTGATTTTGTGCCTCTTGTCGAATACCTCAAGTGGGGTATGGGGAAAAAAGTCGAAGTCGTCGCCTTTTCACGCACGACGTCGGCAAGACTGAAGGAGGCCGCCGACACCTTCACCGAGATCGAATCCATACCGAAAATCCTCCTCCATATCAAAAAAAGAAAAAGAAAAAATAACGAAAAAAAATAATACAATATGAAACTGGACAGAAAAACATTCACAACAAAACTTGACGGAGAGGATATCTCCATCGAAGTGTCCGGACTTGCGGGACAGGCGAACGCCGCCGTCATCGGACGCCACGGAAATACTGTCGTGCTCGCCACCGTGGTAATGGGAAAAGAAGACAGGCCGGGAGACTTCTTTCCCCTCACCGTCGATTACGAAGAGCGTTTCTATGCTGCGGGGAAAATAATCGGAAGCCGTTTTATCAGGCGGGAAGGAAGACCGTCGGATGAGGCGACTCTTTCGGCGAGACTCATTGATCGCACCATCAGACCGCTTTTCGATCACAAACTCAGAAGGGAGGTTCAGGTCGTCGTCACGGTTCTCTCGTACGATGAGAGCAGGGATCCCGACGTGATAGGACTTCTCTCCGCATCAACCGCGCTTCACATATCGGATATTCCGTGGGACGGTCCCGTCGCGGGAATACAAACGATCCGAAAAGACGAAAACGGGGAAATTCTCTATAAATCTTTTTTAGCCGGTCCGGAAAAATACGTGAACATGATCGAGTTCGAGGGAAGGGAGGTTTCCGAATCGGACGCGCTCGAGGCGTTCACATCCGCGCATGCGAAGGTGAAAGAGCTTGTCGCGTTTCAAAACAAGATACGCTCGGAGATCGGCAAAGAGAAGGCTTCCATACCGGTTCCCGAATACGATCCGGAGTTCGTCAAAGAGATACGGGCGTTTCTCGACAATGATCTCGGTAACGCACTCAGGGAAAAACGCCTTGATTCCCTGAAGAAAAGTCTTTTCGAACATATATCTTCGCAGGAAGCGTTCGCCGAACAGGAAAAAAACATCGAACCTGTGTTTGAAGAAATCGTCGACGAATTCGTCCATACTGAAGCGCTCAAACACGGACGGCGCGTCGACGGACGGGCACTCGACGAAATACGTCCGCTCTACGGCGAGACGGGTCTCTTTTCGCTCACGCACGGATCAGGACTCTTTATAAGAGGAAATACGCAGGTTCTCGCGATGACAACGCTTGCCGCGCCGTCTGCGGAACAACTCATAGAAACTATGGAAACAACCGGACGAAAGCGGTTCATGCTCCACTACAACTTCCCGAATTTTTCGGTCGGAGAGGTGGGACGATCGCGCGGACCGGGAAGGAGGGAAATCGGGCACGGAGCGCTCGCGGCGAAAGCGCTCGCGGCCATGCTTCCGAAAAAAGAAGAGTTTCCGTACACGATCCGCATCGTCGCGGAAACCCTCTCTTCGAACGGATCTTCTTCGATGGCGTCGACATGCGCCGGATGTCTCTCTCTCATGGATGCAGGAGTCCCCATTGCAAAACACGTGGGAGGAATTGCGATGGGCCTCATGCTCAACAAGGACGGATCGGAATACAGGATACTCACCGACATTCAGGGCCCCGAGGATCATTACGGAGACATGGATTTCAAAGTTGCCGGAACGGTTGACGGAATCACTGCGATACAGATGGACGTGAAGATAAAGGGGATTGACGCGAAAATATTCGAAGAAGCCCTTGAGCGTGCGAAACAGGCGCGCGCGCAAGTGATCGACGTGATGAAAAAAACCATCCCCGGATCGAAGTCTTCCGTATCGGTCCACGCTCCGAAAATAGTGACCCTGAAAGTCCCCAAAGAAAAGATCGGGGAAATTATCGGGCCCGGGGGAAAAAACATAAACGGCCTTATCGCGGCAAGCCTTAATAAGATAACGATCGACATCGAAGAAGACGGCATGGTGTATGTCGCCGGCGTCGAGAAAGAGCTTGTCGATCGTGCGTATGAATCGATAAAAGCGATGACCCGCGAATTCAAAGTGGGGGATATCGTCAACGGAAAGGTTGTCCGTATCCTTGAGTTCGGGGCAATCGTCGACCTTGGCGGAAACCGCGACGGGATGATACACGTGTCCGAGCTTAAGGAGGGGTTCGTGAAAAAAGTCGAGGACGTCGTTCATCTCGGAGACGAGGTGATCGCCAAAGTGATCCGCGCCGAAGACGGAAAAATAGGCCTGTCCCTCAAAAATCTCGCATAAGTTCTTCCTGAAGAAAAAGGCGGTTGACGGCAATTACCCCGGAGAAAATCCGGGGTTTCTTTTGCCTTACCACCAGACCAACCTCCTGTTCCCGCATAAAATCCCGACACTAACCGGATCAAGGCTCCTATCTTTCAAGATTTTCGGCCTTCATGAGACTTACCTTCACGGAGAAAAGTGTGTATAATAATCGCAATGAATGAAGAAAACAAAATGTTCCCCGGGGGAAACACTCAGAATGTCCCCAAAATCGGGGACGGCGAGGGCGAAGTACCTCTCGCAAAACGACCTATGGAAAAAGTCGACATGCGCACCATGGCTTCCGACATCGCTTCTCTTCAGGAAACCGGCGGAGTGAGTCCGCGGCCCTATACTCCCGGATCACAACCGCAAGGCGGAGAGGCCCCCGGAGCGAAGCAACAAGCGACAGCAACAATCCCTCCTGGCGTTCCGAAAGCGTCAGAGGCCGTCTTTCCCGAAAATACGCCGCCTACGAAACCAAAAAAGGGCGGAAAGGCGCTCTTTGGCTGGATACTTGGGATTATTCTCGTCATCGGCATTGCCGCAATCCTCTACTTTTTTGTTCTTCCGATGATTACAGGGGATAAATCCGCATCCGAACCTATGGAAAACGAAACCGGCATTCCGGTTACGGAAAATGAAGCGCCTTCGCTTTCTTTGGAAGAAGGTTCTTCGGGAGATAACGCCGGCGAGAACGCGAATCCCGAAACCGAAAACCAGACAACCCCTCTTCCCTCCGGACAAACCCTTGAAGTGCACGCGTCGCTCCTCAAAAACCCCGCCGATCTCGTTTTCGACGCGAAACTTTCCTCTTTCTCCCTCGAAGATATGAAAAACGGAATTGAATTCATGACGACATCAATCCCCGTCTTCAAGGAAATCGTCTTTAAAACAGGGGAAAACAAGCCCGTCTCTTTCGGATATGTGGCATCGAGATTCTTTCCCTCCTTCTTCACGCCGGATATGATCGAAAAATTCCAGAATGACGGAACCTTCTTCTCCTACACAAACACGGAAGGGACGTGGCTCGGTCTCATTGCAAAACTGAGAGATGGCGTGGAAGCGGGACCCGTCCAGGATTCGATGGCAACACTCCAACAAAGCCCGAACCTCAAAAATATCTTCCTCGTCGATCCCGGAACGCAGGGACCGTGGAAGGACGGAACGGTTGCGGGGAAACCTACGTCTCTTGTCGATTTTTCGAATAACGGCGCTACGCTCAGCTACACATGGTTCGACCGATATCTTCTCATCGGAACAAACATCGACGGTTCGAATGAGGCGGCGAAGAGACTCGGATACTAATAAACTATTGAAAATGACTACTATGTTTTCGGAAAATAAAATTTCGGAATGGAAAAACGCGCTTGAAAAAGAGAAGGTTCGGCTCGAAAAAGAGATTGAAAACCTCGAAAAACGAGCGGATTTCGGAAGCGATGTGGACGGGTTCGATGAAGAATCGGATGAGGCGGAAGAACTTATTAACGAGAAGGGCGCCGCGTTCACCCTTCAAGGAGGTCTTAAGGCTGTTTCCCGCGCCCTTGAAAAAATGGAAACGAATTCCTACGGAATCTGCGAACGATGCGGAAACGCAATCGAAGAGAGAGTGCTTGACGCCGCTCCCGAATCGACATTGTGCGCGCCATGCAAAAAAGAAGGGTAGATTGAGATGAAAAATCCTATTCCGAAAGTTTTCTCGGCGGAGATAGACGGAATAGAAGCCGGATGCGTTGAAGTGGAGGCCGACCTGAACGTCGGCCTCCATTCGTTTAATATCGTAGGGCTCGCCGACAAGGCGGTGAGCGAGGCAAAAGAGCGCGTGAATTCCGCCCTGAAGAATTCGGGAATCAAGCCTCCGTCGCGGGAAAACCGCCGCATCACAATCAACCTCGCGCCCGCCGACGTGAAAAAGGCGGGGTCGCGCTTTGACCTTCCCATCGCTGTCGCATACCTCCTCGCAAGCGGACAAATCTCCGATTTCAACACCGGAGACAAAATGTTTGCGGGAGAACTTTCCCTCGACGGAAAAGTGAGGCCTGTGACGGGGACGTTGAGCATGGCCCTTCTCGCGGAGAGATCCGGTTTTTCAGAATTTTTCGTTTCCGCGGAAAACGCCAACGAAGCCGCAATGGTCTCTTCGTTGCGCGTCTACGGAGTGTCATCGCTCAAGGACCTGATACACCATCTCGAGGGACGCCTGAAAATCGCCCCAACGATCCACGCGCGACCCGGATATTCGCCGCCGCACTTTGCTCCGGTTCTTCTTTCCGACATTCACGGACAGGAAGGAGCGAAACGCGCGCTTACGGTCGCCGCCGCCGGAGGTCACAATATCCTTATGTCCGGTCCGCCGGGAACCGGAAAAACGATGCTTGCCAACTCCCTTATATCGATACTTCCTCCTCTTTCGGAAGAGGAAAGACTGGAAATAACCAAAATCCACAGCGTTGCGGGCCTTGTCCCGAACGGATTTCCGCTTCAAAACCGCCCTTTCCGCGCGCCTCACCACAGCGCATCGACGGTTTCGATCGTGGGGGGAGGGGCGACTCCGCGCCCCGGAGAAATAAGCCTCGCCCACCGCGGAGTGCTTTTTCTGGACGAGCTTCCTGAATTTCACAAGGACGTTCTCGAAAGCCTCAGACAGCCCATCGAGCAGGGGTGCGTCCATGTCGCAAGGGCGAAAAAAACCTCTGTTTTTCCCGCAAGATTCATGTTTGTCGCCGCAATGAATCCGTGTCCGTGCGGACATCTTGAAGACGAAGGGAGAGAGTGTTCGTGCTCTATGCGCGAAATACTGAAATACCAGAAAAAGATATCAGGACCTCTTCTCGACCGCATAGACATTCAGATGCATGTTCCCCGGATCCCGATCGAGGAGCTCCGGAAAAAATCGGGAGGGTCATCCGAAGAATCCGTGCGCGAACGCGTGCGTGCCGCGCGGGAAATACAAAAAACGCGATTTGAAAAAATCGGAAAACCCATACGAACGAACGCAGAAATGGATTCGAAGACGGTCGATGTTGTCGTGTCGCCCGATCGGGAGAGCGAATATTTCATCAAGAAGGCGATTGAAACGTCCTTCCTTTCCCCGAGAGGGTATTACCGCGTATTGAAAATCGCGAGAACCATCGCCGACCTTGACGGATCCACAGAAACGAAAAAGGAACATTTTGCGGAAGCGCTCCGATACAAGATCAATTCGGAATAGTTTCCGCGCGGGAAGACCGATCAGAGCGCGAAGGGATTTTGCGCGCCGTGCACTTCGAAGTGGACGTGGCATCCGCTTATCCCGTGCGTGTTTCCGGTGTTTCCCATAAGCGCCATTTTCGTGCCCCGAGAAACGATGTCGCCCGTCTTCACGAGATTTTTTCCGGTATGCGCATACTTTGTTTTCGTTCCGTTTTCGTGTTCGATGAGAATATAATTTCCGTATCCGCCGTTCCAGGAACCGTCCGAAGATTCCTCGACGACAACGCCCGCCGCCGAGGCATATATCGGGGTTCCGCACGCGTTCGCAATATCAATCGCGTTTGTCGGATGCAATTTTCCCCAATTCCATCCTTTTGCGGGAAGTCTGAAAAATCCGTCGAGAAGCGGGAGTTCGTCTGTTGTATCAAGACCGACCGAGAAATTTGCGGGCGTTCCACGCTTCGGAATGATAAGAAAACCATCCCCTGATTCAAGTGTTTTTTTGTATCCGGCATTCGCCGAAATTATCGTCTCCGGACTTATTCCAAACGCGCCCGCTATTTCTTCGAGAACATCGCCCTTCTGAACGCGGTATATCGTTCCCGGGACATCGGGGATCGGGATCCTTTTTCCTTTCTTAAGTTCGGCGGCTCCTTCGTTCGCCGAAATTATCGTCTCGGCGTCCAATCCATATCTCGCGGCGACGCCCGCAACGGTATCTCCCTCCTTCACCGAATAAAACTCGATTCCGCTTCTGGGCCTTGCCGACACAACGCTTCCGTAAACGGAACCGAACATCGCGTCGTCATACGCAAGGGGCGCGGGAGGATCGGCAAAGAGTGTCCCGGCGGCGGAATCGCGGGAACCCGGAGAGACCGCGCCGTCGGCGACGCCCCCGTATCCGAAAAAAGCCGCGCTATTCCGCGGAATCGCTCTCAAGAAGCCTTCGTTTCCCCCCGAAAAAAGAAGTGTCCCGATAAACGGGAGAGAAAAGAGAAAGAACAACGACCACAACCGTGTCGTTTTTATAACCGCAACCGTATGTTTCACCGTGCTACGAATACGCGCATTCTACCACAATGTCGGAAAATCATCAATAATAAGAAGATGGGAAGAAAACTCGGACAACATTTTCTAAAAAACGATTCGGCACTTTCCGAAAGCGCGCGCATTACCGCGTCCTACGGCGCTCCCGTCATTATCGAGATAGGACCGGGACACGGGGAACTGACGACACATCTTAAAAATCAAATCTCAAATCTCAAAAACAATACCAGAATCGTTGCAATTGAGAGGGATACAAAGCTTGCGGAAAAACTAAAGGAAAGGCTTAAAAATACGAAAGACATCGAAATCATTGATGGTGATGTGTTAAAAATACTCCCCGAGATAGTCGGATCCCTCAAAAAACCATACGCTATCGCGGGAAACATTCCGTATTACATCACCGGACACCTTCTCCGCGTCATCGGCGAAATGAAAAACAAGCCTGAGGCAGTGATTCTCGTCATACAAAAAGAGGTTGCCGAACGCATTGCGGCGAAATCCCCGAAAATGAACCTTCTCGCCGCGTGTACGCAGGTGTGGGCGGAACCGAAAATCATCCGCAAGATTCCGAAGAAAGACTTTTCTCCCCCGCCGGAAGTCGATTCCGCGCTTATCGTTCTCGAGACGAAAAAAGGGAGGGTCGCCGACCGCTTCTACGCCGCCGCAAAAATCCTCTTCTCTCATCCGAGAAAGACGGTGTTAAACAACATGAGCGGCGCACTCCCGAAAAAAAACGCGGAATCGATTCTTGGTTCCGCGGGAATCGAGAGCAACGCAAGACCCCAAAATCTTTCGATTGAAAACATAACATCAATCGCCGGAATGATGTATAATGACGGAAACCTATGAAATTCCTTCGCGCTTCGATCGTTCTTGCGGTTTTTTTGATTCCTGCGGTCTTTTTCGCGTTCCCTGGAGAAGTTCGGGGGATTACAATATTCGATCCGTTCGGGGGAAGAGTCGTCACATGGCTTCCTTCCGCCCCCGCATGCACGCCGTTCACCACGGCGGTGTGCGTCGCGACTCTCGGAACGGTGTGTCCGACGGTGGAAGAACTTGTGGTGGGGCCCCCGAAGAACAGCACACTCGGGATACTCCGCGTCGACGGGATGCTCATTCCCGGACTTACCACCATATACGAGAAATATTCCTATCATATACCCGGCACTGCGGTCGTGGGGAAATCGATAAACATCTGCAATATATGCGAAAATCTCTCCGGAATCCCGGGGGTCGGAGCGATAAGCGATCTCATATGCGATCTTCCGGTCGTGAGCGACATCGTCGATACGATTTGCGAGTTCGTGGGAGGGTCGTGTCCGGTGGGAAATCTCATATACAAGATGGGAACCAGCGGGCTTCCCGCGTTTTAACAATTCCGGAGCGGGAACAATCGTTACAGAGCTTGTTTTGTGTTGTATAATAAAACGGAACACAAAGGTCCCATCATGCCGTCTTTTCAAAAAAAGAGGAAAATAGCAGCCGGAGTTGTCATTGTTGCCGGGATCGTCGGGGCTTTTCTCGTCGTCTCTCCGGGAAAAGAAAACGGGGCGTTCGCCTTTGATATAAATCTCGCGGACGGCATAAGCCGATCGCTCTCCTTCCAGAAAAACACGTCTTTTTCGGATTCCCCGAGCGGTTCTTTCGATCCGAAAAACCTGACCGATGTATTCATAAACAGGTTCGGCGCGGAAATCCTGAAAAAAAATCCGCAAGGTCCTCTCGATCAACGGATAACTATACCGTCCCAGGAATCCATCGAAAATCTCATCAAAGAAGAAATGGGGAAGGGGGGAGCTCCGGAGAAAATAACAGCCAGAGACATCAGAAGCGCTCCGGAAGACACTCCCGAGGCCGCTCTTTCCTATCTCGAACAGGTTGTCGCCGCAAATAGCCGGTTCTCCAAAAAAACAAACAACAATATCGGCGAGGTTATCTATTTTTGGCTTGAAAAGAACGACCCCGATCTGATAACGAAGCACATCGACGCTCTCTCTTCGCTCACCTCCGAACTCCTCGCGATCCCCGTTCCGGCAAGCTGGGATGAAACGCACATCTCCCTCGTGAATCTCCAGCAGAAAAAGATTTATATTCTAAAAAGCATCCTTGGAATTGCGGACGATCCGGTAAAGGCGCTTGCGGCGGTCAACGAGGTTGATCTCATACCGGACGAAGAAGCGCGCGTCGCCGAAATGATCCGTTCGAATATGCGGAAAGCGCAATGATTCGAATTCGCATGAAGAGAAATAAATTCGCAAAAACCGTTTCCGTATTCCTCGTGACAAGCATCCTCGCCGCGAATGCTTTTTTCATCTTCCCGGAAAAACCCGAAGCGCACGCGCAGGGCATGGTGGCCGATCTTGCGGAAGCGTGTCTTGGCGGACTCGTCAAATCGCTTGTCGGAGAGGAAATTGCGGGAGCGCTTGATTCCGCGGTTGACTGGGTGAAAGAAGGCCTCGGCATCGGCGGACTGAACAGTCAGGTTCCCGTGGAGGAAAAAGATCTCCAAGGAAAAGTCGCCATGGATACGATCGAAACCTGTCTCATCGCGGTGAAAGAAATCGCGATCCGCATCGCAAGGGAGATACTCAAAAAACAACTCCTCGATCAGATTGTCGATCAAACCATCAACTGGATACAGAACGGCGAAGAACCGAGGTTCACCACGAATTTCGGAGATATGTTCAGCGAAGCGGTGGATGCGGGACTCGGCGAGACCATCCGCCAGGTCGGACTGGGCGAATTCTGTGACGGCGCCCTCAGGACACGCATACAGATCAACCTTTCAAAACCCGCTCCTTTCTATAAAAAAAGTTCATGCACCCTGACCCAGGTTGTCGGAAACATAGCGGCGTTCAAAGAGGATTTCAAGAACGGAAGTTGGATAGGGATTCAGGAAACCGTCAACCCGCAGAACAACAGGCACGGCAACTATCTCCTTGCTATGGAAAAGATACTCGAAGAGACTGAGAAGACAGAGAAAGAATCGCAGGCGAAGATCGCCGGAGGCGGGGGATTCCAGCCGCAGGAAATCTGCGTACAATGGGCTCTCATGAAACCGAGCGGAATCTACTGGCTTGAGATAGAGGGAAACCCCGGATCGGTGATCGTGCACCGGCCGACCGAAAGCGACAAGGAATACCTGAACCCGAGCACTCCCCCCAACCACCTCCATTCGGAAAAACTGGCTCAGGGGGGATATTGGCGGTGCGAAAGACTCGAGGTGGTAACTCCGACCCAGACGATCGCGGACGCAACGTCGAAGGTCGTGAATTCCGACGTTGACTATATTCTGAACGCTGAAGATCTCGAAACGTACGCAAGCGCGATCTTCGATGCGGCCATCAACAGACTCACGAAGGAGGCGTTGTCGGGCCAGGAGTTGAGCGGGGTGAAGCGCTGAGA
>DYGP01000001.1:0-2711 GCA_020724685.1 Candidatus Paceibacter sp. | reverse complement strand
CACGAAGGAGGCGGTTACGGGACTCAGAGATTTCACTACGAAAGCGATGGATGAGGGGAGGGACCATAACAGCGCGATAAACAATGCCGCGAGCGGATACGGAAACGCCCTTTCCGGACAGAGTGTCGCCTCGGGAATCGAAGCGGGAGTCAGGGGACGGTTGTCCCAACAGGCGAACGGACTCGGGGGGGCGCTTGAACAGGAGTCCTCGACCCTTGCGGCGATCGCCTCGGCGAACGACGGACTCATCGTCGCGCTCAAAAACTCCTCGGTTCCACGGGGACTCACGCAGTGCATCCCCACAAATCCGTACTTCACCGTAACTCCGTCAACGTTCCTCCCGAATCAGGTTTTGTCAGAAGCGGAGGAGAGAAAAAACACGTGGCTTCCCCAGGAGTTCACGAGTCTTGTTGACGCAAAAAACGCAATCACTCAGCTCATATCCGACCTTGGAGGAAATTCTCTCACCACCCAGGTGCTCAGCGGAATCCTGAGTCAGATACAAGAAACGTTGTCGGACAAAATCACCGGATACGAGACGATACTCGCACAAGTGAACGCGGATAAGTCAACCGCGGAGGAAAACAGGGATCTCTGCAACGGCGGAACCACTCCGAATCCATGAAGCGCCGCATACGGAAAATATTTTCGGGCATCGCAACGCTTTTTGTCGCGTTTTTCGCGATTCCCGTTCCCGCTGACGCCCTTTTCTTCCTCGGACCGATGGCGGTCGCGCTCATCGCTTATGTGCTTCTTTACATCCTGCAGTTCATCGGCTCGATGCTCTTCAGCCTCGCGTCATATTTCGTAAGTATCATACTCGATTTCAATTTCAGGATACTCGATCCGACGAACGCGATTGTGACGATCGGATGGGAAATCACCCGCGACATCGCGAACCTCGGATTTGTGCTCGTTATCATCCTCATCGCGCTCGCGACCATCGTCCGCTATCAGGATTACGGCGCGAAGAAACTTCTTCCGCGTCTCATCGGGGCGGCGCTCCTCGTCAACTTCAGCCTGAGCATCGCCGGCGTATTCATCGGATTTTCCAACATCCTCACGAAATATTTCATGAACGCCGTGACGGAAAGCGGATCCGCGGAGGTGACCGGTATCGGGACGACAAAATTCACCGAGACGCTCGCGGGCGCCTTTAACCCCCAGAACCTTTTCACCGAACCGTCCGAGCCGGAACCGATCGATCCCGACGAAGAAGCGGGGGGGCTCACCGGATTCGGAACTTCCATCCTCATGAACATAAGCGGGCTTGTTTTCACCGTTATATTCATTTTTATCGCCGCATTCGTGCTCTTCACATTCGGGATCATGCTTCTCATCCGGTATGTCGAGCTCTCGATCCTTCTGATACTCGCCCCCATCGCGTGGCTTTTCTGGGTTATCCCCCAACTGAGCGATCAGTTTTCGAAATGGTGGAGTAAGTTTGCAAAATGGGTTTTCTTCGCTCCCGCCGTGGCGTTCTTCTTCTACCTCGCGCTCGTGAGCGTCGAACAAATGAACAAAGGTATGGGCGCGGTGAGCAAATCCGAATTCTTCAAAAACGGATTTCTCGCGGCGATGGCGAACCAGGGAGTCCGCATGGTGATTCTCGTCGGATTCCTTATCGGGGGGCTCATTGTGGCGGACAGCATGGGGGTGACGGTCGCGAAAAAAGCCCACGACATAATGAAGAAGGGGTCGGATAAAGCGAAGAAGTGGGTGGCCGGAAAAGCGAAGGACAGTGCCATGACCGCAGGGAGAAGGGCGATAACCGCGGGAACCGACGAAAAAGGAAAGACTGGATTGAACAGGCTTGCGACGCGCCTTGAGGGAAGTAAGATAGCGCAACAACTCGGCGTTGCCGGCCTCGCCCGCGGCGCCTCCGTCATCTCCTCAAAGGCACAGGCGACAGGAAAGAAGAATGCGGACGAGGAAAAGAAGAAATACGACAACTGGACGAAAGAGGATCTTGCGGCACACGCAAAGCGAATCATGTACGCCGGGGATCACGAAGGCCTTGCCGGACTGAGCCTCTCTCTTGCCGAAAAAGGAGGGTGGGATTTGCTTGATGACGCCGCAAAAGAGCGCGCCACAGACGCACTCAGAAAAACCAAGAAAGGCGACGACATCCTCATGCACGTGCCCCAACTGCATCAGAAATTCGGCAAGACGGGTCCGGAAATCGCCGCAAAACTCGACAAACTTCCAAAAGGAAATGAATCTCCCGAATTCAAGCAATTCCTCGAAGACTATGCGCAGTATCTCAACCAGGGAATCATCGACCAGGTCGGGTCAACTTCTCTTCCGAACGGCGACGAGCTGAGAACCGCGATTAAGACCTCCCTGAAGACCCACGCACCGAGACACGCCGACGTTGAGGGATACAGAGCGAACGCAAAAGCCCTTACCGAAGACATTGACGCGCTTGTCGCCCAGATAGAAGAGGCACAGGCCGAAATGGAAGCAACCACGGACCAGGCTCTGAAGGATAGTCTCAAGCAGACAATCAAGGGTCTTGCCAGGGATAAACGAGAAAAGGCGATAGAGAAGAAAAACGCTAATAAGGAGATAGAGAGAATCAAAGACGGCCTGTCTGCGGATGAAAGACGGGCGTTCGACAGACTGGAAAACATCAACAAGCAACCGAACTACAGAAGCATTCCTTAATCCGATATGGAAACCCCAAAAAAAATCCCCGAAAGAGTGAGGGA
>DYGP01000071.1 GCA_020724685.1 Candidatus Paceibacter sp. | reverse complement strand
GAGGTGCCCGGAGCCTGGGCGGGCGAGATTGGAAATCTCTCCCTCCACGAGGACGACCGGGAAGTTGCCCTCGAGCAGGGCCTTGAGGTAGAGATTCGTTCCGCCGACCACGACGGGAATTCCGATTGCGAGGATTGATGAGATTGACCGCTCAAGAAGTCGTCCCATCCGCGCGACATCTCCGTTCTTGATGAATTTGCTTGCGATCGGGAAAATGCTTATCGCGAAAATGCCCGGGATGAGATAAATGACGTTGATGGGACGCATCGCCGCCCCGTAAAGCCCGAGTTCTCCCGCGGTCCTGAACCATCCGACGATGATCATGTCGATGTTGATCATGAGTCCCGCGAAGATGCTCATGATGGCGAACGGCCACGCGGAGTAAATGACGTGTTTTGCGAGGGAGAGTTTGAAGTTTGAAAATATTTCGGCAAGATTTTTTCTGATTGCAAAAAACGATGCGAACGATCCTATCCCCGCGCCGGCGACGTAACCGTAGGCGAGGAGCTTCGTGGATGGCGCGGCGATGAGCGCGGCGACGCCGAGAATGGTGATGCACATGTCCGTGAGCATGTTGAGCCCCGATTCGAGTTCCATTTTGTTCCGGGCGCGGATGAGCGAGACGGCGAAATTTCGGAGGCTGTCGAATGCGAGGAGGAGTGCGGCGAGCGGAATGAGCGGATGCGCTTCTGTGATCTTCGTGAAGTACGGCATCACGAATATTGTGACGCCGACGGTGAGGACGGTGAGAATGCCTTTGAGAATTGCGGTCGTCGAGAGATATTCCGTCAACTTCTCGGGTTCCTGGACGGCCTGCCGCGTGAGGATTCCCGAGATGCCGATGTCCGAGAAGACGGTGAAGAAACCTGCGACGGAAAGGACGTAGGAAAAAACGCCATATCCTTCCGTTCCGAGGATGCGTGCCGCGTAGATGATCATGCCTGCGCGGATGAGGCGGCTTGCAAACGTGCTCACCGAGAGCCAGAAGGTGTTTTTGATGATGGTCTGCGTTTCCGTCTTGTTCTCAAAGAGAAACGACTTAATCTTGTGCATCATGTTCCGGGAGTGAAGAGTATTGTCTTGATCGTTCTGAAGAGGATGAGCGCGTCGAGCACGAGCGACCGGTTTTTGAGGTAAAAAATGTCGTATGAAAGTTTCACGCGCGTCTCCTCCTCGTTTCCCGAATATTTATAGTTTATCTGCGCCCATCCCGTGAGCCCCGGTTTGATGGTGTTTCTCGCTTCGAAATAGGGAATGGTTTTCTTGAACGATTCGACGAACACGCTCCGTTCGGGGCGCGGACCCACAAAGGAAAGGTCTCCCGCGGCGATGTTCAGGAGTTGGGGGATCTCGTCGAGGTGGGTGAATCGGAGGATTTTTCCGAACGCAGTTACGCGCGAGTCGTTTTTCTCCGCGAAGCGGGGACCTTCCTTCTCCGCGTCGGCTTTCATGGTGCGGAATTTGATGAGGGTGAACGGGATGCCGTGAAATCCCGCCCGTTCCTGCGTGAAAAATACCGGTCCCCGTGACGAAAATTTCACGAGAACCGCAATAATCGCGAAGAGGGGAAGAAGCGCGGCGAAAAGAAAGACCGAAAGAACGAGATCGAACGCGCGCTTGAGAAATTCGTAGAAAGGTTTTTTCGGGGAAATATTTTTGAGGAACCATTCGGCGTTCAGCGTTTCAAGGGGAATCCGCTCGAAGATCGACTCATAGAAATCGCTCGCGCTCATGACGGTCTTCCCGCCGGCTGTCAGCCTATACGCGATGTCGGTCGAGGATTCATCGTTCAGGAACGATCCGTCGACGACGAATAAATCGGTTTCAGAAAACCGGTCGCTCTCGAGTTCGGCAATCGTTCCGGTGTCGGTGTTTCGGATGTATTCGGAGACGCGGAATCCGGAATGGGGGCATGAGGAGAGATAAGAGGAGATTGCTTCGATAACGTGTGAATTTCCCACGAGCGCGGTGCGGAGCGCCGTTGAGGAAAACGCCCGGAATATTCCGGTCCGGACGGCGTAATTCAGGATGAAAAAAGTCGCGGCGAAAAGAAGAAGATTTGTTTTCGGAGTGAGTTCGAAAAACTTCGGAAAGAGGTAGAGGAGGATGACTGAAAGCACGCCTGCGGTCACAATTCCCTGCAGGGTTTTTTTCAGAAGCCCGAAATGCGTCGCGATTGATGTGTATTTGTAGAAATCGGAAAGCGAAAAAACAGCGATCCACACGACGAAGAGAGCGGAGAAGGGAAAGACGTGGTTGAAAAACTGGGAAGCGGCGGCATCGGAACCGTATCGGATGAAGAGCGCGAGAAAGAGGGCTCCGTAAAGGAGCGCGACGTCACTCGCAAAAAGCAGGAATTTCCTCGTTTTTCGCATATGCGTTTTGGTTCATCATATCAACTTTCCGGTTCCTTTTCTATCTCGCCTCCGAATCGTCCGCCGGAAAGACGATTTTCTTTTTCGTATGTCTCGTTTAAAATAAAAGTCTAGGAAACGACCATGAAGGAACACCACGAAGAGAAGAGGCAGAGGGATTATTTTCTTCCGGCGAGCATTGTGCTCGCGGCGCTTCTTATCGGCGCCGCGCTCGTGTATA
>DYGP01000070.1 GCA_020724685.1 Candidatus Paceibacter sp. | reverse complement strand
ACTATTTTTCTTCGTTCGGTTTATTTCGCGTGCATTTCGAATCAAGCGAAAATGCGCCGGGTCCCGTGAACGAAAGCGCAATTGCCGCCGCGAGGAGGGTAAGCACGAATTCGTATCCGCCGTTTCCGACCGAAAATCCGTTCGGAAGGTGCACGACGAACAGCGCGACGATCATGGTTATCGCAAGAAGTCCGGACGCGATGCTTGTGAGGAATCCGAGGACAAGCGCGATGCCCCCGAGGAGTTCCACAAACGTGACGACGTACGCAAAGAATCCTGCCGCCGGAATTCCCAATACTCCGAAGAATCCGCCAACCCCTTCGATGCCTCCGGAGAGCTTTTGCCATCCGTGCGCGATAAACACGATACCGACCACAAGTCTCAGGATGAGGAGACCGTACTCGCGGGATTTTTCACCGCATGAACAACATAATATTTTTTTCATAGTGGATTCAGTATATCAGATCGGGGACGTTTGGGCTTCCCATTATCCCCGAGCCTATAGTATGCTGAAAACATATGAAATGGCCCAGGACGCTTACATTCATCCGCCACGGAGAATCGGCATACAACGAACTTGGCGCGCGGAAGCGCACATCGAAGGAGTATGCTCATTTCTGCGAAGTTTTTGACAGAGATTTCGCCGCGGCGAAAAACGAGCGCTGGGTGAGCAACGAGCTTCGAGTGCTCACGGAACGGATTTGGCAGGATACGACCCTTTCGGTGAGCGACTACAATACGCCGCTTACAAAAACCGGCGTCGAGCAGGCGAAGAAGGTCGGAAAAAAAATCAAAAGAATAATTTCGTTTCCGAGCGTCGTATATGTCTCGCCCTATCTCCGAACGCGTCAGACATTTGAGGCGATGCAGGGCCAGTGGAAGGAGCTCAAAACGGCAAAAGTCATTTTTGACGAACGGATTCGAGAACAGGAACACGGACTCGCGACCGTGTTCAGCGATTGGCGCATATATTGCGCCATGAACCCGCTTCAGGCGCTTCTTTTCAAAATGGAGGGGGAGTATGAGTACCGCTATCTGAACGGGGAGAGCAAGGCGGATGTACGCGCCCGGGTGAGGGATTTTCTCGGAGCGCTTATCCGCGAATACGCCGAGGAGCATGTGCTTGTGGTGTCGCATCACCTGACCATCCTTTCATTCAGGGCGAATCTTGAACATTGGGACCGGGATCGTTTTGTTGAAGCGAACCGAAGCGAGCGTCCGATCAATTGCGGCGTCTCAACGTATAAAGGACATCCGGAACTCGGAAGGGACGGGAAACTGGTTCTTGAAACGTACAACAAGAAACTCTATTAGACCTTCGCATGTTTGACGAAAACACGGTCTCCCTCATCGCTGCACGCGCAAACCGCGCGATCGGGGAATCGGTGTTTCCCGGCTGCGTTGTCGGAGTGGTGACGAAAAACGGTGAACGAATGATACTGCCGTTCGGAAGGTTCACATATGAAAACGGTTCGTCCGCCATGCAAGATTGTTCGGTATTCGATGTGGCGTCGGTGACGAAGTCGATCCCGCTTTCTTCGCTTCTTCTGAGGCTTATCGACGGAAAAAAAGTCTCTCTTGATGATGCGGTGGCGGACTATGTTCCTGAGTTCGGGAACTTTCCCGAAAAGAAGGCGGTGACCATGCGGCATCTTCTTTCTTACACGCTCGATCTCGACGTCCCCGCCATGTCCTCATTGAAGGAAAAAGCCCCGGATGAGATGATTTCCGCAATTATCTCGGCACCGCTCAGGCGGCCGGCCGGGACGACGTATCTTTACACGAATTCGACCGCATGTGTAATGGGGCTCGTGGTGAGAAACGCGTCGGGAAGAGACATCGACGCGCTCGCGGAATATGAGTTCTTTTCTCCCCTTGAAATGAGGAATTCCACATTTCACCCGAAGAATGCCGACGGAAAAAGGATTGTCCCTACGGAGTTCGACTCCTGGAGAAACAGACTTATCTGCGGTGAAGTCCACGACGAAAGCGCATGGGTGCTCGGCAAGAAATATATTCTCGGTATCGCGGGACTTTTTTCGACCGCTCCGGATATGCTCAGTTTTCTCGAAATGCTCCTCCGGAAAGGCGAATGTCGCGGGGTGCGGTATTTTTCCGAAAACATCGTAACTGAAATGGGAACGAACCAGATTCCGGAAATCAAAGGCGAATATGCGGGGCTCGGATGGGAGCTTTTTCAACCGTGGTTCATGGGAAGATATGCCGGGCCGCACACGTTTGGAAAGACGGGATTTACGGGTACGTGCGTCGTGTGCGACGTTGAACGGGGCGTAGCGTATACCATTCTTTCAAACCGGACGTTCCCGAAACGTCCCGAAAATTCATCGGCAATCAACGCGTTCCGCGCCGATATCGGGGACATCATTTTTTCGGCGCATGATGGTTCGTGATATACTTTTCACATGAAGATCGTCTCATGGAACATATGGGGAGGGAAGTACATGGACGAGATACTCTCATTCTTGAAAGATGCGGATGCCGATGTGATTGCGCTTCAGGAGGTGATTCAGGAAATCGACGGCACGGGAAACATTGCCGAAAAGATCGCAAATGAGCTCGGATACGAATGGGCGTATTTCACCACGGAAAGATTTCCTATTTCTTTTCTTGAACAGCGAGACGAACGGGAAATCGATTGGG
>DYGP01000069.1 GCA_020724685.1 Candidatus Paceibacter sp. | reverse complement strand
GACGCCCTCGTCGTTCAATGGATAGGACGCGAGATTGCGGATCTCGTAACAGAGGTTCGACTCCTCTCGAGGGCACAAAAAAAGCCGCTTTGCGGTTTTTTTGTCGTCCGAGAGCGAGCAAACTGCTTTGCTCGCGCAGAGGAGTCGAAAATCGGAGCGGGTAAAAATGAAGCTCCGCCATTATAGCGGAGTTTTTTTGAATGAGATCAAGTTTCGGTTTCTTCGAGTCCAAGCTTTTTGAATATGGCGTCGATATCTTCCGGAGTAAGCTGAGAATATTGGATGTCGAATTCGATGATGGGAGTATCCCACATGCTGTATCTAGGAGTCATCAAAATCATTATCCCGACTCTGTTTTCGTACATTTTGTCGATAAACGCTCCGTATCGTTCGCTTTCGTTCGAATAAGCTTTCAAATCCGATACGCGGACGTTCATGTTCGTGATGCAATCATGTCCGCTGTCTTTCAAGCTATCAAGCCACGATTGTATCTTTTCTCTGATCTTTTTTAACTTCTCTTCGGGGCTCACTGCCACCTCCTTTTTGTGATGGAATACTGACTTGATTTAACAACAAGAACATACATAAGTCAATATATTTTTTGCCCGTTTGCAAACGATTCCCGTTTCTTTAATTGTCTCTTGTAGCGTACAATTATGGCATGTGCGGAATCGTAGGTTACATCGGCAAGAAAAACGCGTATCCGGTCATCCTGACCGGACTGAGACATCTTGAATATCGGGGATATGACAGCGCGGGAATCGCCCTTTTTTCGGACGGGATAAAGGTACACAAGAAGAAGGGGAGGGTCTCCGACCTCGAAAAGTTCATTGAAGGAAAGGACGTCAGCGGGACGATCGGAATCGGACATACGCGGTGGGCGACGCACGGCGAACCGAGCGATGCGAACGCGCATCCGCACGCGACGGAAAACGGGGACGTGGCGGTCGTGCACAACGGCATCATCGAGAACGCGCTGACGCTCAGATCGTTTCTCCAGTCGCGCGGACACGTGTTTTCGAGCGAGACGGACACGGAAGTGATCGCGCATCTCATCGAGGAAATGGAAAACGAGAAGTCGAAAAGTTTTTTCGATTCGGTCCGGCGCGCGCTGAACAGGCTCGTCGGGGCGTATGCGATCGCCGCGCTCTCGGTCCGCGAGCCGGGAACGATGGTGGTCGCGAAAAAAGGGAGTCCGCTCGTGATCGGCGTCGGGGAAGGTGAGTTCTTTGTCGCATCGGACGCGTATCCGATCTCCGAACACACGAAGAAGGTGGTGTATCTCGAAGACGGGGAAGTGGCCGCGCTTACCGCCTCCGGCATTGTGGAAATACGCACGATCGAGAATGAAAAACGGACTCCGCGGGTGAAGAAAATCGATCTTGAAATTGAGGCCCTCGAGAAAGACGGATTTGATCATTTCATGCAGAAGGAGATATTCGAACAGCCGTGCGCGGTGAGAGACTGTCTCCGCGGAAGGTTAAGCGTTCCGCCGAAAAAGGCGCCGGTGCTGAATCTGGGCGGATTGCGCGACGTCGAGGAAAAATTGTTTTCCGCGGAGCGGTTTGTCTTTCTCGGGTGCGGAACGTCGTGGCACGCCGGACTTATCGGAAGGAGGTTTTTTGAGACGCTTACGCGCGTTCCGTCCATTGTCCAATATGCGTCGGAGTTCAGATACGAGGATCCGCTTGTGCGTGATACGGACGTCTTCGTCGCGGTGTCGCAGTCCGGCGAAACGGCGGATACCCTCGCCGCGATGAAACTCGCGAAGGAACGCGGCGCGACCGTGCTCGGCGTGTGCAATGTCGTGGGATCGTCCGTCGCCCGTGAAGCCCACGCGGGCCTCTATACGCACGCGGGGCCGGAGATCGGCGTTGCATCGACGAAGGCGTTCACAACCCAGATCGCCGCGCTGTTTCTCATCGCCGCGCGATGCGCGGAGAAAAGGAACGCGCTCGGTCCCCGCCGGTTCGGCGAGCTTCTTGAGACGCTCCGCGGGATTCCGGAAAAAATCGGAGACGTGCTCGGAAGAGAAGAGCGGATCCGGGATATCGCGGAAAGATTCGGGGAGACGAAAAACGCCGTGTATCTCGGGAGGGGAATCTCTTTTCCGGTCGCGCTTGAGGGGGCGCTGAAGCTCAAGGAGATATCGTATGTCCACGCCGAAGGATATCCGGCCGCGGAGATGAAACACGGCCCCATTGCGCTCGTGGACGAGAACATGCCCGTCGTCATCGTCGCTCCCCGCGGGGAACATCATGAAAAGATCGTGAGCAATGCGGAAGAGATTCGCGCGAGAAAAGGAAAGATTATCGCCGTCGTGAGCGAGGGGGACGCGAGCTTCGATTCCATCGCGGAAGATGTTATCGAGATTCCCGAATGCGACGAACTTTTTTCCCCGTTTCTTTCTGTCATCCCGCTCCAGCTTCTCGCATATTACGTTGCGGCACTCAGGGGATGTGATGTCGATCGTCCGAGAAATCTGGCAAAATCCGTAACCGTCGAATGAAACCAGATTGCCTTTTCTTCATTTTTTCGGTTACAATCAGTATGAAAATATGAGAATGAATAAGACGCTCATATTGTTTATTTTCCTTTGCGTCGTTCTCGCGATCGCGGTTCTCGTGTCCCTTTTGTCGGAGCCGGCGGAAGCTCCCGCTCCCGAATTCAAGGGTCCGACGGGACAGCCGTTCGTGAAGGGACCGACCGAGCAGCCTCCAGGAAGAATGAATTAACTGCGGAATTGGTTTAGTGGTAGAGCACGGTCTTGCCAAGACTGAGACAC
>DYGP01000068.1 GCA_020724685.1 Candidatus Paceibacter sp. | reverse complement strand
CCCTCCCTTCCCGTTTCCTTTCACGACAACGGTACTCTCCCCTCCGTACAAAAGAAGGGTTTCGGGAGGAGACAGCTCCAGATCGCTTATCACTCCCGCGCCGACGTGCCGGGCGTGCCCGGAAAACGACTTCGTTCTTATGATTGCCGGAAAACCTCTCGCCACCGCGGCGTTCTTCATCGCGTCGAGCGCGATGGAATTCGACGCAACAACGATATTCTTCACGCGAGTAAAGAATTTTTTCTCTTTCGGCGTTTCAATGAGTCCTTTTTCCGCGAAGGGGCATCCCGCAAACACTCCGAATTCTTCGAGCGTTTTTTTCGCGTCTTCAACGGTTGTTTCGTCAAGCACGGTGGGGCCGGACGCGACAAATTCAATCGCGTCTCCGGGAACATCCGAAAAGATGAGGGAGACGACGCGGGCCGGATAGGCGTGTTTCGCGAGATATCCCCCTTTCGCCAGCGAAAGGTGTTTCCTCACTGTGTTTACTTTTTAGATCGGAGCTCCCGCCCGGAAAAGACATTCAACGATTTCCCGCTCTTCGAGACAGGTCATGTTTTCCGGTTGACACAGGAGAGACGAACCCCCTCCGGAAATAACGGTGATAACAACGTCATTCTCAGTCGTTTCCGAAAGCATGTCGATGATCGCCTTTGTGCCGCGCACGTTGCGATCGGACGGAAACGGATGATCTCCCGTGAAAAAATCGATTGAAGGGTGATTGAGCGATCCTTCATGAACGTCTATCACGACGCCTTTGTATATGAGATCGCCTATGGTCTTTTCGATCTCCTGCGCCGCCTCGAGCCCGCACTTCCCGATGCTTACCAAAAAAACGCGCGTCTCTCCCTGAAGAGCGATCTCCTCTCCCCCGACGACGATTTTTTTTCCGAAACGCTGTACCGAACGCTGAGCCACCGCATGCGTGTCTATCGCGCGAAATCCCTCTTCGACGATTTCAAGAATCTTCCTCCGTTCCGGAGAAACCGCCAACGATTCGAAATTTTTTATCTTCATTGGACTCATTACGGAAGCCGACATCCGCTTTTCTCCGCGAGCGCGTCAAGTTCCTGCTCGCCGACGAGTTTGGTGCCATCGGGAAATATCCACGTCGGATACCCCTCGATTCCCCGTTCAATACAAAGGTTCGTTTGTCTCGGACACTCCACGTACGGAACATGTTCGAAAGAATCTCCGAACATTCTCTTCTGGTTCTGGCAATGCGAACACCATTCCGCTCCGTACATCGTCACTCCTTTTTCCGCAAGACATTGCGCAAACCCGTCCAGTTCCGGATTGGATCCTGTGCCGATAGCGGGAAGAAATATGAGCGCCATGAGGGCGCCTACCGCAAGCGCGGAAATTGCGATCGGAAATACATGTTTCTTATTCATCACAACAGTTTACCAGTTTTTCGACGATGTCTTCAACGGTCCACGGCTTTTTCGGATTTTCCGACGACGCGCTTATCGCCGCATCGCTTATTTTTTTCACCCCGGAAAGATCGATAAGTCTCAGTCGGATCCCCCAAAACATTGCGTATATCCGGTATGCCTTTTCAAACATATCCTTCGCTTCGTCCTTTTTGCCGTCCGACTGGAGTTTCGTCGCCACCTCCATGATCCGCATTGACGCGGCGAGCAGATGTTTTGAGATGCACCACGTTTCCCCCTCGTGCGCCGGGATCATTTTCGCGAGAAGCTCTTTTCGGACACCCCTCGTTTCCTCGAGCATGTCAAGATAGGAATCGTTCTTTGTCTTCGAGCGCGTGAAGAAAAAATGCTCCTCGAGACTCACAAGATTCATGATGGCGATGCTCAGGTCTTCCTCGAGAGAAAGATCGAATGATCCGCTTTTTTTGAGTTCCTCGACTCTCTGAATGAGTTTTTCGAATTTTTCGCGCTCAATATTCATATTGTTTCATTATACCCTCCCCAGGACCGTCAGAGAAGAAATATGAGAATTCCGAGAACGAGCATGGCGATTCCCCCGACGAGTCTGCTCCTCACGTTGTCCCTCTTCCACTCCTCTGCCTTTTTCAACAGGATTTCGTTTCCGGCGATAAGAAGGATGATAAAAAGCGGGAATACGAAAACGAAATTGTACCACAAGAGATATCCGAATCCGCTCAAAAAAGTCGCGTTGTCGTGGAGAAGCCCCAAAACCATGAGATAAGGTCCCCCCGTGCACGGGAATTCCCACATCCCCACAAGAAACCCGAGAACGAGCGCGGAAGGAATCGACGCCTTCTCCACGAATGTCGCAATGGAGCGATACGCCGCTTTCGGAATGCTCAATTTAAGAGGAAACGAAGGAATGTAGTGATTTACGAGATCGAGAAGTCCCCAGAAAATAAGAAGCGCGCCTCCGATCCGGGCAGCAAAATTGGTTATATTGAGAAACTGGAGCGTCCTCAGCACGCCGAGACCGATAAGCACATACACGAGGAATACCCCGAATATGTATGTCGCCCCCACGGAAACAATGTTCTTTCTCGTCCGACCGAGACTGAAAAGGAATGCGATGGTAAGGAAAAGGATCGAAAATGCGCAGGGATTTACGCTATCGATGAGCGCCGCGATGGTTATGAGCGGAAACATCAATCGATCGGCGGAAAGAGACCGGAATATCGCCTCCCCTGTCTCCGAAAATTTGAAATAGTTCGTGGCAACAAACAAAACCGTGCCAAAAAGAACGATGGCAGCGAGGGAAAGTATTCCTTTTCTTTTTTCGGTCATATGTTCTCGAGGAGCGCCTTGAATACCTCGCGGGGGTCTTTTCTGCGTTCAATGATATCCTGAAGCGCCGCGAGCACGCGGAGCTTCTTGGTTTTTCTTTTCGCGAGGACGAACACTGAAGGCGCGGAAATGACTCCCTCGCTCTTGATGTCGAACTTTCCGTCTTCAAGAACGTCCTGTCCCGCCTTCCTGTTTCTCGAATACTCGCTGAATCCGCACGTCGCGAGATCGCCCAATCCCGCGATATCGAGAACCGTTTTCTT
>DYGP01000067.1 GCA_020724685.1 Candidatus Paceibacter sp. | reverse complement strand
CACCTCTTCTTTCTCGCCGGGAATGACCGTATCTCCCATCGCCCACGTAACACCCGATAAGGTCGCGTATTCGAATCCGAGGTTCTTTATGTCGTCGAGATGCTTCTGCGCGCGCTCGATGCCGTACTGTTCGATCAGGCGGCCGATGAGTTTCGAAAGGCTTTTCTTGGTGAGCGTCTCGTTCACCATCGGGAAATCGTCGGGGAGAATGTTGTTGAATATGAGCCTCCCATACGTCGTCTCGATTGTTTCCTTCCCGTGGCGCACCCGTATCTTTGTCTGAATGCCGATGACGCCGTGCTCGTACGCGAGCATTGCCTCGGAAAATCCGGAAAAAACCATTTTTCCGTTTCTCGGATCATTTTCCCGTTCCCTCGTGATGAAATACGAACCGAGAACCATATCCTGCGTCGGACGCGTGATAGGGTCGCCGTTCGCGGGCTTCAAAAGATTTCTTCCCGCATTCATCAGTTCGTGCGCCTCATACTGCGCCTCGGCGGTGAGCGGAAGATGAACCGCCATCTGGTCGCCGTCGAAGTCGGCATTGAACGCTTCACAAACGAGCGGAGGGATGCGGATACAAAGGTCCTCAATGAGAAGGGGTTTGAACGCCTGGATACCAAGACGGTGAAGCGTTGGAGCGCGGTTCAAAAGCACTTTCTTGTTCTGAATGACCTCCTCGAGAATCTCCCAGACTTCCGGAGACCTCTGCTCAATGAACCGGTTTGCCTGTTTTATGTTGTATGCGAGCCCCCGTTCGATGATCTTGTTGATGACGAAGTGTTTGAAGAGTTCGAGTGCGAGATTTTTCGGAAGTCCGCATTCGTCGAGCTTGAGATCGGGACCGACGACGATAACCGACCGTCCCGAATAATCGACTCGCTTTCCGAGAAGGTTCTGGCGAAACCGTCCCTGCTTTCCCTTAAGGAGATCCGCAAGCGATCGGAGGGGCCTTCTCCTCGAGGAAAGGAGTTGCGTCCCTCCCCGTGCTGAATTGTCGATGAGCGCATCGACCGCCTCCTGGAGCATGCGTTTTTCGTTCGTGATGATAACCTCGGGAGACTTGAGATCGATGAGCTTCTTCAACCGGTTGTTCCTGTTGATGACGCGGCGATACAAATCGTTCAGATCGGCGGTGGCGTATCTCCCTCCGTCGAGAGCGACCATCGGACGCAATTCCGGCGGAAGCACCGGGAGCACCGTGATGATCATCCATTCGGGACGGATATGGGCCTTAAGCATCGATTTTGCAAGATGCAGTCTCCGAAGAATTCTCTTTTGCCGGTTCACGTCCTTTACCGTCTTAAGCTCTTTCTTCAGTTCGGAAACGAGATGTTTGAGATCAACCTGCTCGAGAATTTTCCGCACCGCTCCTGCGCCGCGATCCGCTTCGAAAACGTCTCCGAAGCGTTCCGCGAGGGCATAATATTCGTTCTCCGTAAGAATGAGTCCCGGCTGAAGGATCGAGAGGATGTTTCTCATGTTTTCCTTCGCCTCCTTCAGTTCGTCTTTTGCAAAACTCTTGTCATCCTTGAGGGACTTGAAATCTTTCTCAAGCGAATCAAGCGCGCGTTTCCTGTTCTCCTCGTCCACAGTCGTCACGATAAACGCCGCGTAATACACGACTTTCTCGAGTTTCGATACGGGAATATTGAGGATGAGACCGAGCTTCGACGGAACGTTCCGGAGAAACCATATGTGAGCGACGGGAGTTGCGAGCGTAATATGCCCCATCCGTTCGCGCCGGACGACCGCACGGGTCACTTCGACGCCGCATTTTTCACACACGATGCCCTTATATCGTATCTTTTTGTATTTTCCGCAATAACATTCGTAATCCTTCGTCGGACCGAATATCCGTTCCGAAAAAAGTCCGTCCTTTTCGGGTCGCTGGGTCCGATAATTCAGCGTTTCCGGCTTCAATACTTCGCCGTGAGACCAGCGAAGCACCTCGTCCGGGCTTGCGACTTTGATGAGCATCGATTTCAAATCTACATTTTTATTCATAGGCGCGTGTGTTTATTTTTCTTTTTTCTCCGTTTCGTCCTCGGATTCGACTTCCTCTTCACCCGATTCCTCATAATCGTACGAAACATTCATTCCGAGCGATTTCAATTCGGCAAGCAGCACATTGAACGATGCGGGGAGATTCGGTTTCTTTATTTCCTGTCCCCTTATGATGGATTCAAATGCGGCCGATCTTCCCATAACGTCGTCCGATTTTATCGTGAGCATTTCCTGAAGCGTGTGGGAAGCGCCGTATCCTTCGAGCGCCCACACCTCCATTTCCCCGAAACGCTGCCCTCCGAGTTGCGCCTTCCCTCCGAGCGGTTGTTGGGTGATAAGCGAATACGGACCCGTGGAACGCATGTGGATCTTGTCCTCGACAAGGTGATTCAGTTTCATAACGTACTTATAACCGACAGTAATCGGCTCGGGAAATTCCTCGCCGGTCAATCCGTTGTAGAGTTTGAGTTTTCCCGTCTCGGGAAGTCCCGCGGACACAAGTTCGTTTCTGATGTCGTCTTCGGTCGCACCGACGAAACTCGGAACGACTGCCCGATATCCGAGTCTGCTCGCCGCAAGCCCGAGATGGGTCTCGAGAATCTGCCCGAGATTCATGCGGGATGCGACGCCGAGAGGATTGAGGACAACGTCAACCGGCGTTCCGTCTTCGAGATACGGCATGTCTTCCACCGGGCGGATCATCGAGATGACTCCTTTGTTTCCGTAGCGCCCCGCAAGCTTGTCGCCTGCGCGGATCTTCCTGATCTGGGCGACTTCCACCTGTATTTTCTTTATGATTCCCGGTTCGAGTTTATCGCCGCGATCGCGGGAAAATATTTTGATGCCGATAACGCGCCCCTGCTTTCCGTGGGGCATCACAAGCGATGTGTCTTTCACGTCGCGCGCTTTTTCTCCGAAGATGGCACGCAAAAGTTTTTCTTCGGAAGTAAGTTCGGATTCCCCTTTCGGAGATATCTTTCCGACAAGGATGTCGTTTTCGCGAACCTCTGCGCCGATACGGACAACCCCTTCTTCGTCGAGG
>DYGP01000066.1 GCA_020724685.1 Candidatus Paceibacter sp. | reverse complement strand
ATACATCCTCACTCTACCCGCGAAATCGCGTTCTCTCAAGACAAAAGAAAATCCCGCCGTAAAAAAGGCGGGATTTATTTCAAAGATGTTATTCTATTCCGAACTCACCGGAAAACCTGAGTGTTCCTTCCGGGCGTATGTGATGCGGCCCGGCTCCGATTTTTTCGCGCGTGACGGGATCTTTGTCCCACACGCGGATGAACTTCCCGTTCTCCATTCTCGCATGCCTGAAACTGCACGCGATGACAACGGTCTCTTTGTGAACGAAAATTTTCAGGTTCCAAAACGCCTCCTTCGCGAGTTTACGAAACCCCTCGCTGAGAAGTTTTTCGCAGAACGCCGGTTTGCTCTTTCCGTTCCGGAAAGAGAATCGTACGTTCGTGAAATACTTGTTTGACGCGTTCCGACGGCGTTGTGCAAACGCCTCCTGAACGAAGAAATTCTTTTCCCACAAATCCATGAAAATTCTTTCCATGGATACTCTTTCCCCAAAAACCACCGGGGTGTCTTTTCCGGAAAAGTATATTTCGTCGTTCGGCTCCTTCCATTTCAAGGCGGAAGGAACGTTCTTCGGGTTCGAAAAAGAAAATACGATTTCTACTCTTTCTGCTTTCATCACTGAGCTCCTTACGAAAAATTATTAAAAAAGTGATTAGCACTACCTTAATGCTTCTTTTATTATAACATACATTTTGATTAAAAGTCAAGACCCGCGAAAACGCGGGCCTTCTCCCCCGTCCCGTTTTCATTTGCGTCAATCCGAATAGAGAATGAAGTCCATAAACTTCTCAAATGCGGTTTTCTTCGGGGGGGCATAATTCGTTCCCCCGAAGATCTCCTTCAGCTTGTTTCTCGCCTCGACTCTCCCCGCCTTGATGATGTTTTTGGCGTCGGCAAACTGGAACCACCGATATCCGATGACGGGGGGGTTCAAAACGATGTCCGCCTGCGGAAGAACTCTCCGCGCAAGCTGATATTCTATGATCGCGAGCGCGCGGTACATCACCGAATAGAGTTTCACGGGATTGAAACTCTCCTCCTGGAGATTAAACCATCTGCTTGATACATCCACCGCAATCACGTATTCGGCGCCCATATTCCGCACAATGTCCGCGGGAACCGGATTCACAAATCCCCCGTCCATAAGAAGACGCTCTCCGATGTTCGCGGGAGGGAACACGAGAGGGAGGGCGGTGGAAGCCTTGATTGACTCATGAAGATTTCCGCTCTTCATAATCACCTCGTCGCCGTCTTCCACGGCGGTCGCCACCGCCGCGAACGGAATCTGGCAGTCTTCAACATTCATCCCTTCTATTTTCCGTTCAAGCATTTCGAGAAGGTTGTTCTTGAACACGACTCCGTCGCGCTTCCGGAGCATGCGGGTCGCCGGATACACGTCTTCCTCCCTGACCTTAAGGAAAAAATCCTCCAGAAATCCGATGTCTTTCGTCGCCGCATAGATGCCTCCGACGAGAGCTCCCATACTCGTTCCCGCGATATAGGATATCTCTATTCCCGCCTCCTCAAGCGTGCGGATCACGCCGATGTGCGCAAGCCCTTTCGCGGCGCCGCCGCCGAGCGCAAGTCCAACTTTTTTGGGAACTTTTTGTGCCATACGATCATCATAGGACAAAAAAAGAGCCTTTTCAAAATCGAAAAAGCTCTTTTGCTTTAATATCTTTTAAGTGCGCCGAAAACCCCTACAATCGCCGAAGCGATCTGATAATGCGGGAACATCGGCTGATTTTTCGCATATCCGATGTAGGCGGCACCGAGATGCGTTGCCGCGAGGATCGTCCACCCCCATTTGATCTTCCATATTCCGTTCTTCGGATGGAGAAGATACGTCGCCGCGAGCATATAGACGCGAAGATCGAGAAAGTAAAAATAAACAATCGAGAGGAGCGCGCCGATTGCGCCGAGCACCCATCCCAGCTTTTTCCCGACAAGCATTCCGACCTTGTTCGAAAAAAAGATTATGGAGACGAGAGCCTCAATGGCTTTCAATGTCACTTTTCCCTCCGGAAATTATTCAATGTCTTTTGAGATTATAGTATAAAAAACACTATATGTCAATTATTTCCCATTCCGTCCTTCAGCGCCTTTCTTAAATA
This sequence comes from Candidatus Paceibacter sp., assembly GCA_020724685.1. GTDB lineage: Bacteria > Patescibacteriota > Minisyncoccia > UBA6257 > GWB1-50-10 > GWA2-45-9. The sequence continues at coordinate 971 of DYGP01000066.1, read as the reverse complement.
CTGTCCGGTGAAACTCCCCTGCACTTTTGAGACGTGTTCGGGCGTTCCTTCGGCGACGATACGTCCTCCCTTCTCTCCTCCTTCGGGACCGAGATCGATCACCCAGTCGGCGGTTTTTATCACGTCAAGATTGTGTTCGATGACAACGACCGTATTCCCCCGATCGACAAGCTTATGAAGCACCTCAAGGAGCTTCTTTACGTCGTGGAAATGAAGACCGGTCGTCGGCTCATCCAGAAGATAAACGGTTTTGCGCGTATCCCTCTTTCCCAATTCCGCGCCGAGTTTGATGCGCTGCGCCTCCCCGCCCGAGAGCGTCGTTGCCGGCTGTCCGAGTTTCAGATATCCGAGTCCCACTTCGTCCAATATTTTCAGCCTGTCATAGAGCCAGGGAATATCATCGAAAAACGCGACCCCTTCCTCGATGGTCATTTCAAGCACGTCGTGAATGTTCTTTTTCTTGTATTTCACTTCGAGCGTTTCCCGATCGAATCTCTTTCCCTTGCAGATGTCGCATTCGACGTAGACCGTCGGTAAAAAATGCATCTCGATGGCAATCACGCCGTGCCCTTCGCAATGCTCGCATCTCCCCCCTTTCACGTTGAAACTGAATCTTCCCGGTTTGTATCCTCTCACGCGCGCCTCGTCCGTCGCCGCAAAAAGATCCCGGATATGCGTCCATGCGCCGACGTACGTTGCCGGATTCGAGCGCGGCGTCCTCCCGATGGGCGACTGATCGATGTTAATGACCCGATTGACGTATTCGAGCCCCTGTATTCCCTTATGCGCTCCGGGGACGTAACTCGCCCCGTTGAATTTGTTCGCGAGGGACTTCCAGAGCACGTCGTAAAGGAAGGTGCTCTTTCCCGATCCCGAAACGCCCGTAATCGCGACGAATCTCCGGAGCGGAATCGCGATATCGACATCGTCGAAGTTGTTTTCGGTGATGCCTTTTATTTTCAGCGAATCAT